>NZ_JBNHIN010000055.1:23531-48454 GCF_050054615.1 Streptomyces sp. YGL11-2 | reverse complement strand
AAGTGCGTGACCCGGCAGGGCATCGCGCTCACGGTCCGTGCCGTGATCGCGTTCAAGGTCGGCAACGACACCGAGAGCATCGTCAACGCCGGGCAGCGGTTCCTGTCCGACCAGGACCAGATGGCGGTGCTCACCGGCCGGATCTTCGCCGGTCATCTGCGGTCCATCATCGGCTCGATGACGGTGGAGGAGATCGTCACCGAGCGGCAGAAGCTGGCCACCGAGGTCCTGGAGACCTCCAAGACCGAGATGGCCAAGATCGGCCTGATCGTCGNTCCGACCAGGACCAGATGGCGGTGCTCACCGGCCGGATCTTCGCCGGTCATCTGCGGTCCATCATCGGCTCGATGACGGTGGAGGAGATCGTCACCGAGCGGCAGAAGCTGGCCACCGAGGTCCTGGAGACCTCCAAGACCGAGATGGCCAAGATCGGCCTGATCGTCGACTCGCTCCAGATCCAGTCGATCGACGACGGCAACACCGGCTACATCGAGGCGATGTCCGCGCCGCACAAGGCCGCCATCCAACAGCAGGCCCAGGTCGCCCAGGCCCAGGCCACCCAGGCGTCCGTCGAGGCCCAGCAGGAAGCGGCGCGCAACCAGGCCGAGTACCAGCGGCAGACCGCCGTCGTGCAGGCCGAGTACAACGCCGAGGTCGACCGCGCCCAGGCCCGTGCCGCCCAGGCCGGCCCGCTCGCCCAGGCCCACGCCAAGCAAGAGGTACTGGCCGCACAGACCGAACTCGCCGAGCGCGCCGCCAAGCTGCGCCAGCAGGAACTGGTCGCCGAGGTCGTCAAGCCCGCCGAGGCGGAGGCCGAGCGCATCCGACTGCTGGCCCTGGCCGAAGCCGAGCGCATGAAGATCCAGGCCGAAGCCGCCGCCTCACACGACCGGGTCGCACTCGACCGGATGCTCATCGACCAACTCCCGCAGATCGTCAAGGAAGCCTCCGCCGGCCTCGCAGGCGCCAACGTCAACGTCCTCAACGGCACCGACGGCCTCGGCGAGATCGCCGCCGGCCTGGTCGGCCAGGGCCTCACCATCCTCGACTCGGTACGCCGCAACCTCGGCACCCCCGACGCCTCCGGCCACACCGCCGACAAGAACCGAGCGCCAGGCAACGGCGTGGGCAACGGCACCGGCCACAGCGGTCGCGTAGAGATCGAGTAGCGAGCGAACAGCGAGCGAACAGCGGATCCGCAGGCGGGGGCGGGACCGTCCTCAGAGCCTTTCCGACCCTGACCCCACCGGACCGAGCCATCGGACCGGCACATCAGACGGGCCATCGGACCGGCACATCAGACCGGGCCATCAGAACAGCCCATCGGGCCGGTCCTACGCCCCCCGCCCCCGCTGGCGTGGCTCCTCGGCGTGCTTTTCGCGAACGTAGACCACCAGGCGGTTCAGCACGGCCATCGTGGTGGCGAGTTCGGCGTCGTCGAAGTCGCTCAGGGCCTGCCGCAATCCGGCCAGACTGGCCTGCTGGAAGCTGCGCAGGACCTCCGTGCCGTGTGGCGTGATGGCGACCTGGCGGGCGCGGCGGTCGAGGGAGTCCTGGGTGCGTTCGACCAGGTCCTGGGACTCCAACTGGCCGATCTGCCGGGTGACATGGGGCGGTTCGACCATCAGTTGCGCCGCCAGGTCGCCGACCCGGCTGACGCCGCCGCTGTTCTCCAGAGCCATCAGCAGATAGAGGTCGGAGCGCCCGGCCTGGACACCCGCCTGCAGCGCCTGACGCTCGTGCGCCCGGGAGCGGGTGAGCAGATAGGACAGCGTGGCCAGCACCTTTTGCAGTGCGGCGAGGGAGTCCTGGTCTCGTGCGGGGTCCGGCATGGGGGCACTGTAGCGGGCACCGCTCCCCGGATCCGCAGCCCTCCGTACCAGGATCTGGCCGGATCCCGTCCTCCGGCCTGCCGGCAGCGCGGCAAGGGCCGGCACCACTCCCGCCTGTTCGCGCCCCGCGACGTACGAACCCGGTATGAGCTTGGCTTCAGCCCGGATCCAGCACGATCCAGCCCGGTCCAGCCCGGTCCAGCCCCGATCCAGCCCGGATTCAACCCAGTCCAGCCCGGATCCAGCCCGGTTTGAGCCAACCTCGGGCGGCCCGCGATCACCCCTTCCCTCCCCTGCCGGGCGTGAGTTAGCGTGACGATGACTTAATTGCTTAAGTTAGGTAACTAGCTTGCGGCTCAGCGCCCCGGCTACGTCACCAGCACGGGAGTTGCCAACCCACGGCAGTTCGGCAAGCCACCGCAGTGCCGTGTCCGAACGCGGAAGGACCACCCGCATGACGACCGCAGAACGTACCGCTCCCCTCGACGCCCCCGACGCCCCCGACGCCCTCGCCGTCCCGGCCACCCGCGCCCCGGGCTGCCCCTTCGATCCCGCACCCCGTGTCGCCCGCGCGGTCCACGAGGAACCCGTCACCCGGGCCACCCTCTGGGACGGCTCCGCCTGCTGGCTGGTGACCCGGCATCAGGACGTCCGCCAGGTGCTCGGCGACCAGCGCTTCAGCGCCGACGCGCACCTCCCGGGATTCCCATTCCTCACCGCCGGCGGACGCGAAATCCTTTCCGGCGGCACCACGTTCATCCGCCAGGACGACCCGGAGCACGCCCGGCTGCGCCGGATGCTCACCGCCGACTTCATGGTCAAGAAGGTCGAGGCGATGCGCCCGGAGGTGCAGCGCCTCGCCGACGAGTTGATCGACCGGATGACCGACGGCCGCACCTCCGCCGACCTGGTCACCGACTTCGCGCTGCCGCTGCCGTCCCTGGTGATCTGCCTGCTGCTCGGCGTCCCCTACGAGGACCACGGGTACTTCCAGGAGCGCAGCCGGATCCTGCTCAGCCTCCGCTCGACCGCCGAAGAGGTCCGCACCGCCCAGCTGGAACTGGTCGCCTATCTGACCCGGCTCGCCGAGTCCAAGCAGGAGCGGCCCGACGACGGCATCGTCAGCCGCCTGGTCGCCCGCGGCGAGCTGAGCTTCGCCGAAATCGCCACCATGGGGCGGCTGTTGCTGGTGGCCGGCCATGAGACGACCGCGAACATGACGGCCCTGTCCACCCTCGCCCTGCTGCGCAACCCCGACCAGTTGGCGCGGCTGCGCGCGGAGCCGTCGCTCGTCAAGGGCGCCGTCGAGGAGCTGCTGCGCTATCTGACGATCGTCCACAACGGCGTACCGCGGGTCGCCACCGAGGACATCGAGGTCGGCGGGCGCACCATCCGCGCCGGCGAGGGCGTGCTGTGCACCATCAACACCGCCAACCGCGACGAGGACGTCTTCCCCGGTGGCGACGCCCTCGACGTCACCCGCGACGCCCGCCGCCATGTCGCCTTCGGCTTCGGCGTCCACCAGTGCCTGGGGCAGCCGCTCGCCCGGGTGGAACTCCAGATCGCCGTCGAGACCCTGATCCACCGGCTGCCCGGCCTGCGGCTGGACGTCCCCTTCGAGGACGTCGCGTTCCGCAGCGATATGGCCATCTACGGGGTGCACTCGCTGCCGGTCGCCTGGTAGCAGCCCACGGCAACCCCGCACCCGACCCACCCTTCGTTCCACACCCTTGGGGAGAACCATGCGCATTCACGCCGACCAGGAGAAGTGCTGCGGCGCCGGAAGCTGTGTGCTGGCCGCGCCGGACGTCTTCGACCAGCGCGAGGAGGACGGCATCGTCGTCGTCCTCGACGCGGAGCCGCCCGCCGCGCTGCACGACGCGGTCCGCGAGGCGGCGGCCATCTGCCCGGCCGCCGCGATCTCGGTGTCCGACTGACACCCCGTACGGGCCCCGCACACCCCGCGGGGCCCGTACGCGACCGCCGAAACCCCGCCCCGCCGCCGTATCGATACCGCGCCCCTCCTTCGGGTGACGGGGCACATCACCGGACGTCCGCACGGGCAGCGAAGCACAGCACCACGCCAACCGCCGTGTTCCGAAAGGACGTTCCGCATGCGCCGCCTCCGCCGCGCGCTGGCCGCAGCCGCCGGTTCGCTGACCCTGGCCCTGGCCCTGCCCGCCGCATCGGCCCACGCCGCCACCGGCGACTTCACCTACGTCTACAACGACCCGTACCTGGGGCCGCTGCCCGGCCGCCTCACCGACCCGCCGAGCCGGACGTGCCTCAACCTCCCCGGGGCGATCCAGGAATATCTGCCACCCGCGCACACGCCACGCAACCACACCACGTCCACCGCCACGGTCTTCACCGGCCTCGACTGCACCGGCGACCACTTCACCCTGCGGCCGAACGGCGGCCACGCCTCCGAGCGGCTCAAGCTCCGTTCCGTGGTGTTCTCCTGACCCGCCTGGCGACAGTCCTGCCCGCCCCGCCGGACCGCCCCTACGCCCCCGGCCCCGCCGCGTCCCGTGGCCCCGCCGCGTCCCGTGGCCCCGCCGCCAGTGCGCGCAGCGCCTCCGCGGACGGCGAGCCCGGTGCGGCATGGTGGGTGACCAGGATCTGCTCGGGGTCGTCCGGCACCCCCAGCGACTCGTAGGCGAGGGTCAGCGGGCCCACCAGCGGATGGTTCAGCTGCTTCACTCCGAAACCCTTGTCCTTGACGTCGTGCCGGGCCCAGAACCGCCGGAACTCCTCACTACGGTCGGCCAGTTCGGCGATCAGCGCGGCCAGCGCCGGATCGTCCGGCCGGCGCCCCAGCTGCCGCCGCAGCAGGGCGACCAGCACACACGCCTTGCCCTCCCAGTTCACGTACAGCTCCCGCGTCGCCGGGTCCAGGAAGACCTGCCAGGCCATGTTGCGCCGCTCGGGAGGCATGGCCGGGAAGTCGCCGAACACGGCGCAGCCCAGCCGGTTCCAGCCGATGATGTCCAGCCGCCGGCCGACGACGAAGGCGGGGATGTGCTCCATGGAGTCCAGCAGCTCCTGGAGGGCGGGCCGTATCCGCTGTGGCCGGTCGGCCGGACGGCTCCGGCGGGAGACCGGGCGGAGGAGGTGCCGCAGGTGGTCGCGCTCGGCCGGGTTCAGCCGCAGCGCGTCGGCGATAGCGTCCAGGACGGCGGCCGACACGTTACGGCCACGGCCTTGTTCCAGGCGGATGTAGTACGCGACGCTCACCCCGGCCAGCTGCGCCAGCTCCTCGCGGCGCAGCCCCGGCACCCGGCGCCGCCCGTGCTCCGGCAGCCCGACGTCCCCGGGCCGCAGCCGGGCCCGGCGCGAGCGCAGGAACTCGCTCAGCTCGGTGCGCTGGTCCACCGCCGCGATCCGCGGCCGTGCCGCGGGGCCGCCGGACTCCCCGGGCCGCTGGGTGATTCCGTCAGTAGTAGGCACGCCATGCATATGTTCAAGAGTGCACTGGTTACCCCCGAAGCGATGGCGCAGTCTCGGTGGCATGACCCACACCTCTGTCGCCGCGTACGCCGCACCCGCCCCGAAGGCACCGCTGGAGCGGACCACGATTCCGCGCCGCGAGCTGGGTGCCCACGACATCCTGATCGACATCAAGTTCGCCGGTATCTGCCACTCCGACATCCACACCGTGCGCGCCGAATGGGGCGACGGCGGGAACTTCCCGATCGTCCCCGGCCACGAGATAGCCGGTGTGGTCGCCGAGGTCGGCGCCGAGGTCACCCGCTACAAGGCGGGCGACCGGGTCGGCGTCGGCTGCTTCGTCGACTCCTGCCGCGAGTGCGAGAACTGCCGGGCGGGCGAGGAGCAGTACTGCACCGGTGAGCTCGGCAACGTCGGCACGTACAACGCCACCGGGCGGGACGGAACGCCCACCTACGGCGGCTACTCCACCCACCTCGTCGTCGACGAGAACTACGCCCTGCGCATCCCCGACACCATCCCGCTGGACGCCGCGGCCCCGCTGCTGTGCGCCGGTATCACCCTCTACTCCCCGCTCGCCCACTGGAAGGCCGGCCCCGGCAAGAAGGTCGCCGTCGTCGGCCTCGGCGGCCTCGGCCACATGGGCGTCAAGATCGCGCACGCGATGGGCGCGGAGGTCACCGTCCTCAGCCAGTCCCTCCGCAAGAAGGACGACGGCCTGCGGCTGGGCGCGGACCACTACTACGCGACGAGCGACCCGGCCACCTTCGAGGCGCTGGCCGGCACCTTCGACCTGATCGTCAACACCGTCTCGGCCGATCTGGACCTCAACGCCTACCTCGGACTGCTGCGCACCGACGGCACCCTGGTCCAGCTCGGCGCCCCGGAGAACCCGCTGCCGATCGCGCCGTTCGCGCTGATCACGCGCCGCCGGTCGTTCGCCGGATCGATGATCGGCGGCATCCGCGAGACCCAGGAGATGCTCGACTTCTGCGGTGAGCACGGGCTGGCCGCGGAGATCGAGGTGATCAGCGCGGACCAGATCAACGACGCGTACGAGCGGGTGCTGGCGAGCGACGTCCGCTACCGCTTCGTGATCGACACCTCGACGATCTGAGCCATGGCGCCGCGGCCCTCCCCGGGGCCGCCGGCGCGCCGTCCGCCCGGGGCCGCCCCCACAGGCCGCCCCGGGCGTTTGCGCGCCGTGACCCCGGCACGGCGAAACTCTACTTGAAAACGACTCCCATTTCCACATAACCTCTGACCTCTTGGCCGACACCCACCCCACCGACGGAGGTCCCTCCCCATGGCCGTACCCAAGCGCAAGCTCTCCCGCAGCAACACCCGGCACCGCCGCGCCCAGTGGAAGGCCACCGCGCCCCGGCTGGTGCCGATCACCGTCGACGGCTCCGTGTACCGGGTCCCACAGCACCTGGTGAAGGCGTACCGGCTCGGCCTGATCGACCCGAAGGACTGACCGGGCCATGACGCACCCCCGGCTGCCCGTCACCGTGCTCTCCGGCTTCCTCGGCGCGGGCAAGACCACCCTGCTCAACCACGTCCTGGGCAACCGGGAGGGACTGCGCGTCGCGGTGATCGTCAACGACATGAGCGAGGTCAACATCGACGCCGCCCTCGTCCGCGGCGGCACGGCGGCGCTCTCCCGCACCGAGGAACGCCTCGTCGAGATGACCAACGGCTGCATCTGCTGCACCCTGCGCGACGACCTGCTTGAGGAGGTCGACCGGCTGGCCCGGGCCGGCCGCTTCGACTACCTGCTCATCGAGTCCAGCGGCATCTCCGAGCCGATGCCGGTCGCCGCGACCTTCGCCTTCCCGCGCGACGACGGCGCCACCCTCGGCGACCTGGCGCGCCTGGACACCATGGTCACGGTCGTCGACGCGGCCAACTTCCTGCCCGAACTGGCCGGTGGCGACGCGCTGACCGAGCGCGGTCTGGACCAGTACGAGGACGACGAGCGCACGGTCAGCGATCTGCTCATGGACCAGATCGAGTTCGCCGACGTCCTCGTCCTCAACAAGACCGACCTGGTCGACCCCGCCACCGCCGAACGGCTCCACGCCACCCTCGCCCGCCTCAACCCGACCGCCCGCGTCCTCCCCGCCCGGCACGGCGCGGTGGCGCTCTCCGACGTCCTGGGAACCGGCCGCTTCGACCTGGAACGCGCCCAGCAGGCCCCCGGCTGGGTCCGGGAACTCAACGGCGACCACGTCCCCGAGACCGAGGAATACGGCATCTCCAGCACCGTCTTCCGCGCTGCCCGCCCCTTCCACCCCGCCCGCCTCTGGCACTTCGTCACCGAGCAGCTCGAAAGCGGCGCCCACGGCGGCGTCCTCCGCTCCAAGGGCTTCTTCCGCCTCGCCACCCGGCCCGGCATCACCGGACTGTGGTCCCAGGCGGGCGCGGTGGCCCGCTTCGAACCGTCCGGCGTCGACGGAGAGGGCGACGGCGCGGACCCCGGGGACACCGCCGGCCCGGCCGGCCAGGAACTCGTCTTCATCGGCACCGGCCTCCACCCGGACAGCCTCCACGCCGCCCTGACCGCCTGCCTCCTCGCCCCCGGCGAGCCCGTCCCGCCCCCCGCCGACGACCCGTTCCCGGCCTGGGACGTCAACGGCCCGGCCGCCGCCTGCGAGCACGGGCACGAATCCGGGCACGATCCCGAGCGCGAGCCCCGCGACACCCAACTACCGCCATCTGAAAGGGCGTTGGCAGACACCGTCACTTGACGGCCCGTCCCCAGGTGCGGAAGCGTGCGCTGTCCGGCGGCGTCCACGAGGCGCCGTGCGGACGACCACGCGCACGAGCACACGCACGACCGCGCGCACGACCAGGGGGACCATTCCGATGTACCGCACCGGGCCCGGCTTCCTCTTCCTCGTCCCGATACTCGCCCTCCTGGCCGCCGCCCCACCCCGCGGAATTTCCTTCCGCCGCATCGGCAACCCCGGCCCCGGCCGCACGTCGTCACGGGTGAGGGCGCCCTCAGGCGCCGCCCGTCGACGAACCAGGAGCAGCCGACCGTGACCCCCTCCCGTACCACCGCCCGCCACCCCCGCCTGCGCCGCACGGCCGGCGCCGGCCTGCTCGCGGCGATGGCGCTCGCCGCCGTATCGACCGCCGGTACCGCGTACGCAGCCGAGACCCCGACCCCCTCGCCGCGGCCTACGCACGCCTCCCCGACCCCGGCCCCCACCCACGCCCCGGGCCACGGCACGCCCAGCCCGGCCCCGACCCGGCCCCCGGGCCACGGCACCCCCTCCCCCGTGCCCACCCAGCCCCCGGGCCGCCGGCCGACCGCCTCGCCCTCCGCCCCCGGCAGCTCCCGGCCGAGCCCCGTCCCCACCCACCCCGGCAAGCCGGGCGCCGCCAACGGCCGCCAGGGCGAGCGGGAACTGGCGCACACCGGCGCCTCCTCCGCGGCCACCCTCGCGCTCGGCGGCGGCGCGGCGGCCCTCATCGCCGCGGGCGGCGGTACGGTCTACGCCGTCCGCCGGCGCCGCGCCTGAGACAGCCCGCCACTCAGGCCCGCCCGCCCCGAGGAAACGATGGTCCACTCCGTCACCCCGCACACCGCCCCGGTACGGTTCGCCCTGCCGGGGCTCCTCCGGCCCGTCCGCCGGTGGCGCCTGCTGCGCGCCGTCCGCCGCGAGACACCGCCGCAGCACCCCCGACTCCCCCACCGCGACGGCCCGTTGGCATACGGCGGGGACGCCGAACCGCCGCCGCCCACCATCACCGACCTCTACCACGCCCACCGGCTGACCATGGTCCGCCTGGCCGTCCTCCTCGTCGACGACCGCGCCACCGCCGAGGACGTCGTCCAGGACGCGTTCGCCGCGCTGTACAAGCGGCACGGCGAACACCTCGACGAGGTCGACAACGCCCTGGCCTACCTCCGGACCGCCGTCGTCAACGCGGCCCGCTCGGTGCTGCGCCGCCGCCGCACCGCCCGCGGCTACACCCCGCCCCACGAGGCCGACGCCCCCTCCGCCGAAGAGCGCATCGTCCTCAACGAGGAGCACCGCGAGGTCTTCGCCGCGCTCGGCGGCCTGACCGCCCGCCGCCGCGAGGTCCTGGTCCTCCGCTACTGGGGCGACCTGTCCGAAGCCGAGATCGCGACGACGCTGGGCATCAGCCGCGGCGCGGTGAAGTCCCTGGCCAGCCGCGCTCTGGACGCCCTGGAAAAGATCCTGGAGGCCCGGTCATGACCCCGCATGACACCGCCCCCCGCGGCCCCGAACGCCCCGTCGAGGACCGCCTGCGCCGCGCCTTCGAGGCCCGCGCCCGAGCCGTCGGCGTACGCGACCTGCGCCCCGCCGCGCCCCCGGGCCCCCCGCTCCGCCACCGCCGCCGCACCGCGCTCACCCGGACCTGGCTGCGCCGCTTCGCGCTGCCACTGGCCGCCGCCACCGCGACCGCCGCCCTGGCCCTCGCCTACCTGGCCACCACCCCCGGCACCCCGCCGGCCCGCCCCACCCCCGCGACACCCCCGAGCCCGGTCACCTCCACCCCGTCCCCCACCACCCCGGCCCCGAGCCCCGACCCGACGAGCCCCGGCCCGAGCAGCCCCTCCCACCTCCCGCCCCGCAGCGGCACTCCGTCCCACCGCCCGCCGCACCGCACCCCCTCTCCCACCCCCACCACGCCGTCCCGCCCCGCCACCACGCCCCCCTCCGCCACCCCCTCCCCACGCTTTTCGGACAACTCCCCGAGCCCCACCCCCACTTGACGCCGGCCCCCGCCGAGCAGGCCCCGCACCGCACCGCCCGCGCCCCATTCGGCACGTGACGCCCGCTCCGCGTTAACCGAGCATTAGCGGCACGGCAACCACCTGGTCGAGAATCGTGTACATGCCGTCCCCGAACACCGCCGCCCCCCGCCGCAGCCGCCCGCTCGCGGCCCTGCTGCTGGCCGCGGCGGCCGTGCTGCCGCTGGCCGCCTGCCAGACCGGCGGCGCCGTCCAGGCCGACCGGGTCTCCGCCGACGTCTCGCCCGCCGGCCCACCGTCCGCCGACCCCGGCCTCCGAACCGCGCCGGGCGCCCCCGACGCCCACCCCCGGGTCGCCTGCACGCCCGACATGCTGCGGTTCCACGCCGGCGCGGAGCGGCGCCCGGCCCGGCACATGCTGCTGACCGTCACCAACATCTCCGACCGGACCTGCACCTTCGCCGGCCAGCCCTACCCCCTGCTGCGCCTCAGCGACCGCCACCCGGCCGCCGCCCCGCCCATCGCCCGCAGCAGGCCGCGCACCCCGGTCGCGCTGGCCCCCGACGCGACCGCGTACGCCACGGTCACCATCGCCGGCCCCGATCGGCCGGGCGGCCGGAGCGCCCCGGGCAGCAAGGCCGAAAAGATCTCCCAGTTCGGCGTCACCCTGACCGCCCGGAGCGACCCGGCGCAGGTCGGCGTGGACGGCCGCGCCCCCGTCCCCGTGGACCCTGACACCGCCCGGGTGACGTACTGGCAGCGGAGCCTGGCGGACGCCGAGAAGTGGTGACCGGGCACCGGCGGCGCCACGGGCGGGCGAGCGAGCGATAGCCCGTTCGTGCCGTATCGGCCAGCCCCTCACCCACCAATGATCCAATTTTGCCGCTATTGATTCGCTTTGCGCTGGCGCCGCTTGGCTGCGCCCGGTGCCGCAGGCCCGGTAGGCTTTCCGTGTGATCTTCAAGCGCATCGGAAATGGGCGGCCGTACCCCGACCACGGCCGGGAGAGCACCCGCCAGTGGGCGGACGTCGCCCCGCGCCCGGTACGCCTCGACCAATTGGTGACCACCAAGCAGCAGCTCGACCTCGAAACGCTGCTCGCCGAGGACTCGACGTTCTACGGCGATCTCTTCGCCCATGTCGTCAAGTGGGAGGGCGACCTCTACCTGGAGGACGGGCTGCACCGCGCCGTCCGCGCGGCCCTCCAGCAGCGCCAGGTCCTGCACGCCCGGGTGCTCGAACTCGACAACTGACCGCCCGGTTTCCAGCGGTTTCTCCTGGCGTTCCGCCGATGTCCCCCGGCGCCTCGCGGCCTTGCCATGGCCGGATTCGACCACTCGGGTTCTCCCGTACGCAACGCGTTGATCGTTTAGTAGGCACGGCCGACGGCCCGCACTACGCTGCGGCCATGAGCATGCTGACGCCTCCAGGAATGGGCGGTAAGAGGTACCGCATCACAGGCGACAGGTATCCGCGGATGCGCCGCCCCCGCCACCGTCGCCGCATCGTCCTCAGCATCGTTGCCGGGGCCTGCGTCCTCGGACTGGCCGGCTGGGGGACCCTGCAGCTCATCGACGTCTTCGGCGGGAAGGGCAACACGGCCCAGGCCGCCCAGGACCGGAGACACTGCCCGCAGAACGGCACGGCGGGCCGGGCCAACGCCGCGCAGCCCCCAGCCGGCAAGCTCCCCGCGCCCGCCGCGCTGACCGTCAACGTCTACAACGCCACCGCGCGGCCGGGACTCGCCAAGCACACCGCCGACGAGCTCAAGAAGCGCGGCTTCAAGATCGGGAAGGTGGGCAACGCCCCGGCCCCCTACGACAAGAAGGTGGGCGGCACCGGGATACTGCTCGGCCCCAAGGCCGCGTCTGAGGGACCGCTGAAGGTCCTGGCCACCCAGCTCGCCGGAGCACAGCAGCAGACCGACGACCGCAAGACCGCCGATCTCGACCTGATCATCGGCGGCACCTTCACCCAGCTCGCCGCCGAGCAGGACGCCGCGAAGGCCCTGGCCCAGCTGACCCACCCCGCGCAGCAGCCCGCCGCCACGTGCTGACCGCGCACCACAAGGGCCCCGCACCACACCCGGTGCGGGGCCCTTGAAAAGAGTGCTCAGCCGGCCGTGCCGTACATCCGGTCGCCCGCGTCGCCCAGGCCCGGGACGATGTAGCGGTCGGCGTTCAGCCGCTCGTCGACGGCGGCGGTGACCACCGTGACCGGCGCCCCGGCCAGCTCCCGCTCCATGACCTCGACGCCCTCCGGCGCGGCCAGCAGGCAGATCGCGGTGACGTCGTCCGCACCGCGCTTGATCAGCTCCCGGATCGCCGCGACCAGCGTGCCGCCGGTGGCCAGCATCGGGTCGACGACGTACACCTGCCGCCCCGACAGGTCGTCGGGCATCCGCGTCGCGTACGTGTGGGCCTCGTACGTCTCCTCGTTGCGGACCATGCCCATGAAGCCGACCTCGGCGGTGGGCAGCAGCCGGACCATGCCGTCCAGCATGCCCAGACCGGCCCGCAGGATCGGGACGACCATGGGCCGCGGGTGGGACAGCCGCACGCCGGTGGTCGCCGTCACCGGGGTCTCGATGTCGACCTGCTCGGTGCGCACATCACGGGTGGCCTCGTAGGCGAGCAGGGTGACCAGCTCGTCGGCGAGCCGCCGGAAGGTCGGGGAGTCGGTGCGCTTGTCGCGCAGAGTGGTGAGTTTGTGCGCCACCAGCGGGTGGTCGACGACGTGGATCCGCATGACATCGACAGTAACCGAGCCGGAAGGCCCCAGCGCCCGCCCTGCGCCCGCGGGAATCCGGCACGTGAGCGACATCTCTCACAACGTCCGCACGACGCAGCGCTGAAGACGGCGCGCGAAGGCGATGTTTCTGCCACGATTCCGAAGGGGCGGGACCATGGCGTGCAGCGCCGCCCCGCCCAGCCCGGCACGCCTATGACCAGTGGGAGAGTCACGGTGTACTTCGCCGCACTGCTCGCGCGCACCGAAGACGGGTGGGAAGCGAGCGATACGGAGCTCGACAATGTGGAAACGCTGACCGATCTGGCCGACCTGGCCCGAGAGGCAGCGATCGACGACAACACGGTGGTGGCCCTCATCGAGCAGGAGGACGCCTGGTTCGGCGTCGTCCGGGTGGACGGCGAGGAGGACCCGCGGGTCTTCGTCTCCAACGCCGCCATCGCCAGCAGAAGCTCATACGGTGCGATGCTGACCGACGAACTCCTCGGCCGCGAGGACGACGCGGCCGACGAACTCGACAGCCTCGACCTGGACGGTACGGAGGACGGCGAACCCGAAGCGAACAACGACGTTGATGACGACGACGAGGTCGCGGCGGTGCGCGGCCCACTCGGCGACGCCGGGCTGCTGAGCGACCTCGGCGTCTCCGAGAAGGAACTGCTCGCCCTCGACGGCGACGCGCTCGGCGAGATCGCCGACGCCCTGGGCTGCACGGACCTCCTGGAAGCCGTGCGCTGAGCCCCTCCCCCCAGCCACCGCTGGGGGAGCCCCCGCCGGGCCCACGCTCCGCCCCTGGGCCCGGCCCCCGGCCACGTCCCCGACACTGGGGACATGACCGTCCCCCCATCCGCCCCTCTGCCCTCCGCCGCGCCCGACCCGCTGCGCGACCCCTGGATCGCGCCGATGCGCCAGGCGCTCGCGGAGGCCACCCGCGCCCCCGGGACCGGTGACGTCCCGGTGGGCGCCGTCGTGCTGTCCGCCGACGGCACGGTCCTGGGCACCGGCCACAACGCACGCGAGGCCACCGGCGACCCCACCGCCCACGCCGAAGTCCTCGCCCTGCGAGCCGCCGCGGAGACCTTGCGAAAGGAAGCATCGCGGTCCGGGTCCCCCCGGACGGAGTCCGGGGGAGATTCCAGCCGGGGTGGTGGCGAGCGACGGGCGGGAGAGTGGCGGCTGACCGGCTGCACCCTCGTCGTCACCCTCGAACCGTGCACGATGTGCGCCGGCGCGATCGTCCTCTCCCGCGTCGACCGCGTCGTCTACGGCGCCCGCGACGCCAAGGCCGGCGCCGTCGGCTCCCTCTGGGACGTCGTCCGCGACCGCCGCCTCAACCACCGCCCCGAGGTCATCACCGGCGTCCTCGAACCCGACTGCGCCGCGCTCCTCACCGCGTTCTTCCGCGACCGCTGACCCCACTCCGCCAACCCCGCTCCGGCCCGCTCCCCACCATCCGATTTCGGCACATGGCCCCCCGTGGGCTAAGCTCTCTCTCGGTAGCGTGTCCGAGCGGCCGAAGGAGCTCGCCTCGAAAGCGAGTGTGGCGCAAGTCACCGAGGGTTCAAATCCCTCCGCTACCGCCAGTAGATGAGGCGCCCGGTCCGACGGACCGGGCGCCTCATCGGCTTCCGTCCCATTTTCCGTCTCAGTTGGCCGGCACGAGGGCTCCGGCGGCCCCGTCGTCAGGCAGCTCCCTCCGGTCGTCGTCATCCGTACGCGGCGCCGTGCCCCGGCCGCCGCGCGTTCGACGCCGCTCGGGCGCAGTTCCGGCAACCGTCCGCCGCGCGCGACAACCGCTGTACTTCCTCGCGGTGCAGGGCTCCACCTCCCCTCCGCTCACGCGGGGTGTCTCGGCGAGCCGTACCGAGTTCCGCGCCAAGTGGCCAGGCCGTACCGCCTCGTTGAGCGCCGTACGGAACATCCGGCATACGACGCGTTCCCCCGCTCCGCCCGCCGGAGGCGTTTCCGCAGCGCGGCAAAACGGGGCGGCCGGAGCCCCAACGGACTCCGGCCGCCCCCGATGCGGAGGTGAAACGCGTGACGCGTGACGCCAACGGTGAAACGGCGTAGGCGCGTTACCAGCACCACCAGCCGCACTAGCCGCGGCGGCGGAACGCCTTGCGGATGAAGTGCACGATCATCCAGATCACCAGGATCACGATGACGATGAACACCACGACGATCACGATGAGGAAGATGCCGAGCTTCTTGAAGAAGCCGGTCTTCTTCTTCGGCTTGTTGGACGAGAAGGAGGCCTGGTGCGTGACGTGGTGGGAGCCGGTGACGCGGTGCGTGCTGTGCCCGCCGTGCCAGCTCGTGGCGGACGCGGGGGCCGCGGCGACGCGTACCGAGGCGTCCTGGGCGGCCGTACGGGCCGGTGCCTGCTGGACGGCGGCGGTGGCCGTCGCGGACGCGGCGGCGTCGGACAGGCCGGCGGCCGCGGCCGGTCCGGCCGCGGCGGCCAGCAGACCGAAGAGCAGCGCCAGGACGGTGGCCGGACGACGGCGCGCCACGGATCGGCGGGCGGTGGTGCGCGGCGAACCGGGCTGCCGGCGCGCGGAGTTCGTGGGCATGAGTCGCATGGGTGGGTTTCCCCCTCGTTCGGTGCGTTCAGCCATTATGGGCTGCGGCGGGCATGGCGGCGGGCGTGCCGGCTTCCAGGAGCGAGGAGCTCTGCCGCTCCTCGTCGAAGGCCGCCCGGCCGCCCCGCAGCCCGAACAGCCGCTTGGCGACGGCGATGTAGAGCACGGCCAGGATGTTGATGGCCAGGGTGGCGATCTTGAGCCAACTGACCTTCTCGGTCAGCTCGTAGATCTCCAGCGGCAGGAACGCCGCGGTCGCCACCACCGTCAGGTATTCCGCCCAGCGCTTGGCGCGCCACAGCCCGACGCCCTCGACGATCTCGATCAACGCGTACGCCAGCAGCAGCGAGGCCACCAGCACCAAGGTGGAGTGCTTGTAGCCGAACGTCTTCCGGATGGTGTCGACGACCGGCGAGTGGTCCAGGTCGTAGTGGAAGTGGACGGCCACCGGGCGGATCGCGTCGAGGTTCTTGTCGAAGAACTGCCGGACCGCGTCCTGGCTGTTGCTGAACTTCCAGACGGCGATCGCCGCCAGCACGATGAACACGCCGCGCACCGCCCGCTCGACGGCCAGGAACCGCAGGATGAACAGATCGCGCAGGACCTTGCCGCGCGGGACCTGCGGGGCGTCGGCCGCCGGCCCGGTGCCATGCGGGTCGCCCAGGACGAAGTCGCCGCAGCGCAGGCAGCGCCACGCCTCGCCGTGAGCGGTGGCCGCGCGGAGTTTCGCCTGGTGGTGCTCCTCGTGCGGAAGGTAGGTGATGTGCCCGCGCCGCGCGCAGGTGCGCCGGTCCCAGTCGATCTTCATCGTTGGATCCCCGTTTCCCTTTCGTCGTCCCGCGCGCTACCGCGCGGCGGCCTCATGCCGCCGCCGGCCGGTATCGCGCCGTGCCGTGTAACTGTCGCGTACATGATGCAAGCCACGGCGTACGGGGTGCTCTTACAGGGGGAGGGACGAGCAGAACGCTCCGAAGGTTGCGGGAAAGAGGCGGTACATACGGCGCTTCAAGCGCATTCCACCCATACGCGGTGCGGGTGCGGACAACCGGCGCACGACAGAGCCCCGGCGCCGGGCCCCTCCCTGGTGTTCCCCCGGGGAGGGGCCGGAGCCGGGGCTCGCGGTCGGTCGGGGGAAACGGCGTCGGGGGAAGCCGTCTCCCCCGGTGAGGACCGAGCCTCGACGCCCGCGCCGCTGTCAGGGGGATAAGCGTGCGGCACGGACCCCGCAGTGAGGCCCTGGTCCCGTGGGCCCCGCGGATTCCTGCCAGATCCGCCGGGCCACGCTCCCCATCCTGCCGCACCCGGCCCCTCCCAACAGCCGGGCGAAGGGCCCCTCTTGGGGGGCCTTTGGTCCATAAAGCCGGCGTGAAAGGCGCAGCCGGACGGGCCGCCACACCTCCCCCGGTCGAACACCTGTGGTTACACTCGCCCGACCGCATACCGGGAGCCGGAGCGGTCGGCGGGGCCGCCGGGGCCCCAGGGGAAAGCCGCAAGGGACTGCCGTAGGGGAGACGGGACTGATGGCGACGGCGAAAAAGGTCGCGTTGTACTTGCTCATCGTTTTCGTGCTCTACACGATCATCGCCACCCCCAAGCGGGCCGCCCAACTCGTCCAGATAGGTTTCGAGGGCATCTCGTCGGCCGCTCAGGGCGTCGGCGAGTTCATGACCCAGCTGGTCAGCTAGGGTCTAGCGGCCAGCCGGAGCGGCTGCGCACCGCCCTGCCGCACGGAGGCCCCTGTGATCCGCCACCTGGTCCTGTTCAAGCTCAACGACGGCGTCTCCCGCGACGAGGAGCGGGTGCAGGCGGGCGTCCGCGCGTTCGCGGAGCTGGAGCGGCAGATCCCGGAGCTGGCGTTCTGGGAGTGCGCCTGGAACATCACCGACCGCCCGATCGCTCACGACTTCGCGATCAACTCGGCCGTCGCCGACGCCGATGCCCTCAAGCGCTACCTGGAGCACCCGGCCCACCAGGCCGCCGCCGCGCAGTGGCGCGAATTCGCCACCTGGGTGATCGCCGACTACGAGTTCTGAGCCCCGGCGCCGCCCCGGCCGCCGTACGCACTCCGGCCCCCCGCTCCACAGGCGGGGGGCTTCGCCATATGCCCGTTCCGCCGTCAACTCTCGGTTCAACACGGCATTATGGGGTGCTTGCACACAGTGCACATGTCTTGTGATGCTATGACCGCTTTTGCCGGATACATGCGATACGCGAAACATGCCGCAATAAATGCACTGTGAAGGGTGGCGTGACCGTGACGGCCCGTACTGCACCCAGGGCGCCATCCCGCGAGAGCCGAAGCGCGGACACGCGGGCGCTCACCCAGGTGCTCTTCGCCGAGCTGGCGGGACTCGAACCCGGCACCCCTGAGCACACCCGCGTCCGCGCCGCCCTGATCGAGGCCAACCTGCCGCTGGTCCGCTACGCCGCGGCCCGCTTTCGCAGCCGCAATGAGCCGATGGAGGACGTGATCCAGGTCGGCACCATCGGCCTGATCAACGCCATCGACCGGTTCGACCCGGACCGCGGCGTCCAGTTCCCGACCTTCGCCATGCCCACCGTCGTCGGCGAGATCAAACGCTACTTTCGGGACAATGTCCGGACCGTCCATGTCCCGCGCCGTCTCCACGAGCTGTGGGTGCAGGTCAACGGCGCGACCGAGGATCTGACCGTGCTGCACGGCCGCTCCCCCACCACCGCCGAGATCGCCGAGCGGCTGAAGATCGGCGAGGACGAGGTGCTGGCCTGTCTGGAGGCCGGACGCTCGTACCACGCGACGTCGCTGGAGGCCGCCCAGGAAGGCGACGGACTGCCCGGCCTGCTGGACCGCCTCGGCTACGAGGACCCCGAGCTGGCCGGGGTCGAGCACCGCGACCTGGTGCGGCACCTGCTCGTGCAGCTGCCCGAGCGCGAGCAACGCATCCTTCTCCTCCGTTACTACAGCAATCTGACGCAGTCCCAGATCAGTGCCGAGCTGGGGGTGTCGCAGATGCATGTGTCCCGGCTACTGTCGCGGAGCTTCGCCCGTCTGCGATCCGCAAACAGGATCGACGCCTAACCGGGACGGGCGACCCGTTCCTGCACAGATATGTCGACATGGCGCTACAGCGTGTTGCCGACATGTGACATTCTGCAGGAACCGCGTTTGCCGTGGTGCCGCCTCCGGTATTCAGGTGGAGGTACGACTCCTCGGCCCGCCCGGGCCGGGGACGCCGCAGCGACCCGTCCGCGACCTCAAGGGGGTGGCATGTCCGTAGAACTGGGCAGCTCAAAGGTGCTTGCCGCGATTCCCGCGCCGGCACCACACGTGCATGACGACGTCGACGCCATCAACACCCGCTCGCTCTCCCGCTCCCTGTTCCTGCGGCTGGCCACGCTCGACAAGGACTGCGCGGAGCGCGCTTACGTGCGCGACACGCTCATCGAACTCAACCTCCCGCTCGTGCGGTACGCGGCCGCCCGCTTCCGCAGCCGCAACGAGCCGATGGAGGACATCGTCCAGGTCGGCACCATCGGCCTGATCAAGGCCATCGACCGTTTCGACTGCGAACGCGGCGTGGAATTCCCGACGTTCGCGATGCCGACGGTCGTCGGCGAGATCAAACGCTTCTTCCGCGACACGTCCTGGTCCGTCCGCGTCCCGCGTCGGCTCCAGGAGCTGCGGCTGGCCCTCACCAAGGCCAGCGACGAGCTGGCCCAGAAGCTCGACCGCTCCCCCACGGTGCCCGAACTCGCCCTGTGCCTCGGGGTGTCGGAGGAGGACGTCGTCGACGGCCTCGCGGTCGGCAACGCCTACACCGCCTCCTCGCTCGACTCGCCCTCCCCGGAGGACGACGGCGGCGAGGGCTCCCTCGCGGACCGCCTCGGCTACGAGGACACCGCGCTGGAGGGCGTCGAGTACCGCGAGTCCCTCAAGCCCCTGCTGGCCAAACTCCCGCCCCGGGAGCGCCAGATCATCATGCTGCGCTTCTTCGCCAACATGACGCAGTCCCAGATCGGCGAGGAGGTCGGCATCTCCCAGATGCATGTCTCCCGGCTGCTCACCCGCACCCTGGCGCAGCTGCGCGAAGGGCTCATCGCCGATTGAGGAACGGTCCGCCGGGGGACGGCTGCCACCCGCAGCTCCGGGTCGCTCGGCGGACAGCAACGAGAGTGGAAACGGTCCGGAACGGCCCCGTACGCGGGCCTCGTGCGGTCCGTGCGCGACGTTCGCGCGCGACGGCGGGAAGCGCCGCCGAGCACGCCGCACGCCGCCACAGGGAGTCCCCGTGGCGTTGTCGCACACACCCCTATACATCTGACAGCCCGTCAGCAACACTGTGCCGATGCGACGGACGACGACTGTTGCCTCCGCCTCGGCGGCCGTGCTCTGCCTGGGCGTCCTCCTCAGCGGCTGCGGTTCCGCGGCCGGATCCGGCTATGCCGCGGTGGGCGCGCAAGGCCCCTTTGACAACTCCGCGCCGCACACGCCCGTACCGCCCCGCGGCGGCGTCGAACTGACCCCGCTGGACGGCACCGGCAACCCCGGCACCGGCGCCCCCGGCCGCTCCCCGGACTCCGGGCACCCCGGCTCCCCGGGCAGCCCCGGAACGACCGCCGGCACGCATCCGGCATCCCCCGGCACCGCCGCCCCGTCCCCCTCCCCCACCGGCCCCGGTGACACCGCCGGTACCAACGCCCCTACCCCGCCCGGGGATTCCCCCCGGCCGCGGCCGAGCGGCACCGCCACACCCGCGCCACCCTCGCCCACTCTTCCCACGGGTCCGGGCGCCCCCGCCGGCCTTCTCGTGGGCAGACCCGCACTCGCCGCCACGGACGTCCGCTGGTGCCAGCAGGTCACCCTCGACTTCCTCAACACCGGTGACCGCCCGGTCACTTCCGGGACCGTCACCTTCGGCACCCATGTCATCGGCGCCCTCGGCATCGACTGGGCCACGATCAGCTCCGACCACCAGCTGCCGCTGCCGCTCGCCCCCGGCCGGCCGGCGACCGGAACCTGGCGGGTGTGCGTGGACGCCTGGCGGGTCCCGCTGGGCATGCACCTCGACACCGAGGACGTCACGTTCACCTGGCGGTGAGCCCGGCGCCCCGCGCGCGACGCTCCCCGAAGGCGCCCCGCAAGTTCCCACCCGAACGGCGATGAGTTCCGCACGGCGCGGGGGTCGATACACAGAGCGGCCGGCCCGTCCGGTGCCGTCGCCACGCCACACACCAGGAGCGCACCATGCCGAAGATCACTCCCACCCTGTGGTTCGACACCCAGGGCCTGGAGGCAGCCGAGTTCTACTGCTCGGTGTTCCCGAACTCGAAGATCAGGGCCGTCACGCACTACAACGAGGCCGGTCCGCGGCCGGCCGGCACCGTGCTGACCGTCGAGTTCACGCTGGACGGCCAGGACTACACCGCGCTCAACGGGGGTCCGGAGTTCACCTTCAGCGAGGCGGTCTCCCTCTCGGTCACCTGTGCCGACCAGAAGGAGATCGACTACTACTGGACCAGGCTCGCCAAGGGCGGCGAGGAGGGACCCTGCGGATGGCTGAAGGACAGGTACGGCCTGTCCTGGCAGGTCGTACCCGAGGGAATGGCCGAGGTCCTCAACGACCCGGACCAGTCCCGCGCGAGCCGCGCCATGAAGGCGCTGATGGGCATGAAGAAGCTCGACATCGCGGCCCTGAAGGCGGCGGCGGACCAGGGCTGACGCCCCAACACCGGCCGCCCCGGCGGGACATGCCCCGGCCGGGGTGCCGCGCCGCGTCGGCGGCCCTCCGGCGCGCCGTCCGGTCCGCCGGGCGGTCAGCCCAGCGCGAGCCAGGCCGCCCCCGCCACCACGAGGATCGCGACGATCAAGCCCGCGATGAGGCCCACGCGGGGGCCGCTCGGCTGCTGCGGGGCCGCGGGGCGCGGGCCGCCCGCCTGCGGGGTGCCGCCCTCGTCGACGAAGGCTCGGAACATCTGCGTGCTGCCCGCCGGGTCGTAGTTGCCCTCGGCCTGGTTCTGCGGGTTGGTCGCCATGGGGAAGGACCCTAGCGAACGGGGCGCGCCGGGGCACCCCTGGGGCGCATATCCTCCGCGCGCGTGCGGGGCCGCGGGCCGCGGCAGAAGCGCCCGGTGCGTACGCAGCGCGCACGGGGCGGCACGTGATGCGTACATGGCAGTCGCCGGTGTCCCCGTCGGTGTCCCCGTCGGGGCCGCCGCGAAGGGGCATGGCACAGCAAAGGGTGCGTAACCGGCGCCGTCGCGCCGCCTAGCTCATCGACCAGCGCCTTTACGCGCCAAATCGTCTTTCTTGGCCGGATCACGGCGCGGAATTTGCCATTCCCATTCCTCAGGCTCCGTCGAATCGTTTGCCTTCAGCAACCAACAGTGTTTATGGTTGCCCCAAGCAACAAAAGGTGTGCGAAGGTGACGAGGCACGGAGGAGCCGATGGCCGCTCACAGTCAGTACGAAGAGCTGGCCCGGCAACTCAGCGCCATCGGGGCCGTCAAGCGGGAGATGGGGCGGATGCTGCCCCAGGAATGCCCACCCGCGTCGGCCGGTGTGCTCACGCTTCTCGACCGCCACGGCGAGATGCGGATGAGCCAGCTGGCCGAGCTGCTCGCGATCGACATGTCGGTGACCAGCCGGCACGTCGCCCATGTCGCCGAGCGCGGCTGGATCGAGCGGAAGCCCGATCCGGCGGACAAGCGGTCACGGCTGCTGCGACTGACCCCGAGCGGCAGGCAGCTCCTGGACGAGCTGGCCCGGCGCTACACCCAGACCCTCGCCCGGTACCTGGACGACTGGACCGACGCCGACGTCGGGCACCTCGTCGAGCTGCTCGCCAGGCTCCGTACGAGCTTCGGCGACTGCCGCATCCGGGCGCACCACGACTCCCCCGCCGCGACCCGTACACCCGCAGCAGGATGACAAGGAAGTAAGGAACCACATGGCCACGACCTCACCAGCCGGTGTGCGGGGCGGGCGCGCCAAGCACGGGGGCGGTCACAGCACCCCCGACGGTGCGCCCATGACGCACCGTCAGATCATGGAGGCGCTCTCCGGGCTGCTGCTCGGCATGTTCGTCGCCATCCTGTCGTCGACGATCGTCTCCAACGCGCTGCCGCACATCATCCACGACCTGCACGGCGGGCAGAGCGCGTACACCTGGGTCGTCACCGCCGCGCTGCTGGCGATGACCGCGACCACCCCGCTGTGGGGCAAGCTCTCCGACCTGTTCAGCAAGAAGGCGCTCGTCCAGATCGCCCTGGTCATCTACGTCGGCGGCTCGGTCGTCGCCGGTCTGTCGCAGAACACCGGCATGCTGATCGCCTGCCGCGTGGTGCAGGGCATAGGCGTGGGCGGTCTGTCCGCCCTCGCCCAGATCGTGATGGCCGCGATGATCTCCCCGCGGGAGCGCGGGCGTTACAGCGGCTACCTGGGCGCGACCTTCGCGGTCGCAACCGTCGGCGGCCCGCTGCTCGGCGGTGTCATCACCGACACCAGCTGGCTCGGCTGGCGCTGGTGCTTCTACGTCGGTGTGCCGTTCGCGGTGATCGCGCTGATCGTGCTCCAGAAGACTCTGAAGCTGCCGGTCGTCAAGCGCGAGGGCGTGAAGGTCGACTGGGCCGGCTCGTTCTTCGTGGCCGCCGCGGTGACGCTGCTGCTGGTGTGGGTGACCCTGGCCGGCAAGAACTACAACTGGATCTCCTGGCAGACCTTCGCCATGGTCGGCGGGGCGGTCGTGCTCGCGCTGGTCTTCGTGGTCGTCGAGTCGAAGGCCGCGGAACCGCTGATCCCGCTGCGGCTGTTCCGCAACAAGACGATCACGCTGGCCGCGCTCGCCTCGATGTTCGTCGGCGTCTCCATGTACAGCGGCACGGTCTTCTTCTCGCAGTACTTCCAGCTGGCGCACGGCAAGACCCCGACGATGTCCGGCGTCATGACCATCCCGATGGTCATGGGCCTGTTCCTCTCCTCGATGATCTCCGGCCAGATCATCACCCGCACCGGACGCTGGAAGGTCTTCCTCGTCAGCGGCGGTGTGCTGCTCACCGCGGGCCTCGCCCTGCTGGGCACGCTGCGCGCCGACACCCCGTACTGGCACTCGGCGGTCTACATGGCCCTGATGGGCCTCGGCGTCGGCATGATGATGCAGAACCTGGTCCTGGCGACCCAGAACCAGGTCGCGCCGCAGGACATCGGCTCGGCCAGCTCGCTGGTCACCTTCTTCCGTACCCTCGGTGGTGCGGTGGGCGTTTCGGCGCTCGGCGCGGCGCTCGCCAACCGGGTCACGCACTACGTCACCGACGGCCTGACCGCTCTCGGCCCCAAGGCCGCGGCGGCGGCGAGCCACGGCAGCACCGGCAGCGAAGGAATTCCGGACCTGTCGTCGCTGCCCGCCCCGATCCGGTCGATCATGGAGGACGCATACGGCCACGGCGTCGGCGATGTCTTCCTCTACGCGGCCCCGTGCGCCCTTCTCGCCCTGCTTCTCACCCTGTTCATCAAGGAGGTCGCCTTGCGCAGCAAGTCCGGTTCGGAGCGCGTCCTCGCCGGAGACGGCGACAGCGACGAGTCCCCGGCCCCCGCCGCCGCCCCGGCGTCGGCCCCCCTCACGGCGGCGGCCGCGGTCCCCGTCGAGGAGCGGGAGCCCGCCCTCGTCGGTGCCGTCCCGTCCCCGTCCGAGGACGACGCACTGCACACGCCCTCGTGGGCGCAGCCGGCCCCGGCGGCACAGCCCCAGGCGGCGTACGCGTCCGCCGGCGGCGGTGGCAGTGACGCCGTACCGTCCGGCCCCGCGGTCCACGGCTACGTCCGCAACGCCGACGGCAACCCGGTGCCCCGCTCGGCCGTCACGCTGATCTCGCTCGGCGGACGGCAGTTGGGCCGCGCGGTCGCCCAGGCCAACGGCTCGTACGTACTCAACGCCCCCGGCGCCGGCTCGTACGTGCTGATAGCCGCGGCCGACGGCCACCAGCCGCAGGCGTCCACCGTCGTCGTCGGCGAGACGCCCCACGGCTTCGACATCCAGCTCAGCGGCACCGGCGGCCTCGGCGGCCAGGTCCGCAGCGCGGTCACCGGCGAGCCGGTGGGCGGTGCGATGGTCGTCGTCACCGACGTCCGCGGCGAGGTGCTGGCGACCGGAACCGCCAACGCCGAGGGCCACTTCTCCTTCGCCGAGCTGGCGCCCGGCACCTTCACCGTCGCGGTGAACGCGGCCGGCTTCCGGCCCACCGCGCAGCCCGTCGAGGTCGGCGGCCAGGGCACCACCCGCATCGAGATCGCGCTGCTGTCCGGCGCCCGGGTCCAGGGCGTCGTACGGGCCGGGGCGAACCGGGTCCCGCTGGCCGACGCGCGGGTCACGCTGGTGGACGCCGCGGGCAATGTCGTGGCCACCTCCACCACCGGGTCGGACGGCGCGTACGCCTTCGCCGACCTGGACGCCGGCGACTACACGGTCATCGCGAGCGGCTATCCGCCGATCGCCACCGGCCTCGCCGTCGACGGGCACGGGGTGGACGGCTACGACGTCCAGCTCGCGCACCCCGGGGACTGACCGGAACCGGGCCCGTCCGGCACCGGCGGGCCCGGGACACCAA
>NZ_JBNHIN010000055.1:0-23385 GCF_050054615.1 Streptomyces sp. YGL11-2 | reverse complement strand
CCCCGGCCCGGACCCCAGGGCTCCGGCCGGCGGCGCTGCGCACAGGCAGGGGACGGCCTGCACGCCGCCGGCCGGGGCCCGACAAGGACGGGGCCGGCCAGGGCCCGGCACCACACGTACCAGGGCCCTGCGGAGCCCGGCACTCCCCCACGCTCCCGGCTTCGCCCGGCGGGCAGGGGAACCCCATCAGGCAACAAACGGGAGAGGCAATGACTTCGACGGGCGCGGGAGCTGCGGGAGTACGGGCGCAGGTCCGCACACGGGACGGCTGGGCGGTACAGCACGCCGTACTGACCGTCACCGACATGACAGGCGCGCAGGTGCTGCGCGCGACCGCCGACGAGGAGGGCCGGATCCGCAGCGGGGAGCCGCTGGCTGCCGGCCCGTACACGGTCATCGTGACGGCCGTCGGCTACGCACCGGTCGCCTCCAGCGCGATCGTGACGGCGAGCGGCCGGATGGACGTCGGCACCGTCGTCCTGGCCCGCCAGGGCGGGGCCGAACTGCCGCCGCCCGGCCCCTGGACCATCGACCCCATGCACTCCACGGTGGGCGCGGTCGCCCAGCACCTGGGCATCTCCAGCGTGCACGGCCGCTTCACCGAGTTCAGCGGCCGGATAGACATCGCCCAGGACATCGAGAAGTCCCGCGTCGAGGCCGTGATCAAGGCCGCGTCCATCGACACCGGCAACGGCATGCGCGACGGCCACCTGCGCAACGAGGACTTCCTCAACGTCGACGTCTACCCCGAGATCACCTACCGCAGCACCGGTCTGGAACCCGCCGGCCCGGACCGCTGGACCGTCCACGGCGACCTCGCCCTGCACGGCGTCGTCCGCCCCGTGGACCTCGGCCTCAGCTACCTGGGCACCGGCCCCGACCCGTGGGGCGGCGTCCGTGCCGCGTTCCGCGCCACCGCCGAACTGCGCCGCGAGGACTTCAAGATGAACTACAACCAGGTCGTCGCCGCCGGTATCGCCGCCATCGGCACCACCCTCAAGGTCGAACTCGACATCCAGGCGGTCCAGGGCGAGACCCTGCCCATGGGCTGAGGACCGCACGGCGCGCGCCCGCGCGCGACCCGGTCGTGCCGGAGTCGTAGACGGCCCCGCGCGCTCATGACGCGGCCCCGTCGTTCCGCTGCCCACGCGACCGGCAGCAGCAAAACGGCGGGGCCGCGTCCGTCTGCCGGGAGCCGGGCCGGGCCGTGGCCCCTCGGGCAGCCCCTACGGCCGCTCCTCGTCGGGGGTCGTCGGCCCGGCCGGGAAGAGGATCGGGCTGAGGAGGTACGGGGCCCGGCCCGGCTCCGGGCGGTTGGCGAGCCGGGGCGCCAGCACATTGAGCAACTCGCAGCTCAGCTCCGTGAGTTCGTCCGGAGTGAGCCAGAACGTGCCCTGGCGGTACGAGACGCCGTCGGTGGTCGGCTCGGCGCCGTCGCGGTCGAGGTAGGCGTTGAACTCCGCGATCAGCACCGCCATGGCGGAGGCGAATCCCCGGCGGTGGTCGTCCGGCGACATCGCGGCCGCCGCGCCGGCGTCGACGACCGGCCGGTCCTGGCGCAGCCGGTAGTGCCGCTCGACGGCGCCGCGCACCCGCTGCTCCTCGGCCACCTCCAGGAAGCGCGCCTCGGTCAGCAGGGCGACATGCCGGTACATGGTCACCTTCGACACCTCGGGCATCCGCGCGCACAGCTCGGAGGTGGTCAGCACCCGGCCGCCGGAGAGCGCGTGCACCACGCGCAGGCGTACCGGGTGGAGAAGCAGCTCGATGGTGTCCATAGAGCTACTGTTTCACATGCGATACCGTTATCTAAATTGAAAACGTTGGCTGCGGGAGGGGAACATGCGCCAGGAAACGGGGCGGGCGGTGCCGGTGAACGGGCGGTCCGTCCATGTCGAGGAGTCCGGCACCGGGCCGGACCGGGTGGTCTTCGAAGCGGGCCAGGGCCTGGGCCGCACCTGCTGGGACGCGGTGCTGCCGCTGCTGGCGGACCGGGCCCGGCTAGTGGCCTACGACCGGGCCGGCTTCGGCCGCAGCGGCCGGATCACAGCCGAGCTGGGCATCGACGACATGGCCGCGGACCTGGCCGCGATGACCGAGGCGGTCGTCCCCGGCCGGTTCGTGCTCGTCGCGCACAGCATGGGCGGGCTGGTCGCGCGCCGCGCGGCACAGCGCCTGGGGCCGCGGCTGCGCGGGCTGCTGCTGCTCGATCCGACACCGGAGAGCGCGCCCGTCTACGACACCTTCGACCGCACCGCCGTGAAGGTCGACCGCGCGCTGAGCGTGACGCAGGGGCTGGTGCGGTTCCGCCCGCTGGCCCGCGTGGTCAGCGCGAACGTCCGCCGCGCCTTCCCGGCGGACACCTACGCGGCCATGCTCACCGAGGACTTCGTCCCGGCGGGCATCGCCCAGACGCGGCGGGAGTTCCGGGCCGTGGCCGCGGACCTCCCCCGGCTCCGCGCCGAACCGCCCGCCCTCCCGGCATGCCCGACGGTCCTGCTCTCGGCGTCCCGCCCCGCGAAGGGCCGGGCGCCGCAGCACGCCATCCTCGCCGAGCACCAGCGGCGGTGGGCGGAGACGCTGCCCGACGGGCGGTTCGAGGAGGTCGACTCGGGTCACCTCGTCCAGGCCGAGGTGCCGGAAGCCGTCGCGGCCGGGGTCCGGCAGCTCCTCGACCGGACCGCGGACCGGCCCGCCCCACCGGCCTGACGGCCCCCCCACCGCGCGACGGAGGAGGGCCGACCGGCCTCTCCTCAACTGACCCGCACCGCCCACCGCCCAGATCAGCGAGGTGAGTTCGCACCATGGACATCGCACAACCCCCTCAGCCCGCGCCCGGACCTCCCCTCGCGCGCAGCGCCCCTCCAGCCGACGCGGCGCTGCGCGCCTCCGACGCCGACCGCGACAGGGCCGCGGACGTCCTGCGCGCCGCCACGGCCGACGGCCGGGTCTCCACCGGCGAACTGGACGAACGGCTGGAAATGGTCTACCGCGCCCGCTCCAAGGGTGACCTGGCCACCGCCGTACAGGACGTGCAGCCCGTTCCGTGGTCGGTCCGCACACCGGCGGCGACCAGGGACGTGGGCGTCCTCGGCGATGTCGTCCGCGACGGACGCTGGCTGGTGGGCGAGGAGTACCGCGCCGCCGCGGTCATCGGCTCCGGAGTGATCGATCTCCGCGCGGCCCGGTTCACCGGTCCGGAAACGACCCTGCACGTCAACGCGTGGATCGGCACCGTCCACATCGTCGTCCCCGAAGGCGTGGAGGTACACGTCGCGGGGACCGGCGTCGTGGGCGGGTTCACCCAGGACCGCGACGGCACCGGCCTCCCGGCGACGCACCGGATCACCGTCACCGGCATCGCCGTCTGCGGCAGCGTCCATGTCGTCCACGAGCTCCCGCCGGCCGTGGAGCGCCGTGTGCACAGGCGCGCGCGGAAGGGTACCGGCAGCGGAGGCCGGTGATCCGCGGTGCCGGTGCCGCCCGCGTACCGGCGGCCCCGGACAACCGCCCGGGCATCAGGAGTTCAGGGCCTCGATCGGTTCCGGGACCGTGGCCGCGCTCTCCCAGACCGTCAGGAAGGCCAGCCGCAGGCAGGCGGCGAGGGCCGAGTGCTCGATGACCAGGGCGGTGGTGGAGCCGGCGCCGGCCACTGGGTCGGGCATGTCGCACAGGACCACCGACGCGTCGGCGATGACCAGTTTGAGGGGGAGGTCCGCCGTGAAGCGGGCCTCCTCGCCGGCCTGCCCGAAGCTGCGGACGTTCGCGAGCATGCCGGCGTCCTCCAGGGCGCCGGAGGTGTAGATGGCGCGGACGGTGCCGCCGCCGCGGTGCAGCCTGCGCGCGGCCTTGATGCCCTCGGCGTTCTCCGCCGGGGCGACGAACGGCGGCTTGCAGAAGGACAGCAGCTCGTGCCGGGCCTGCCGCTGGATGTCGGCGAAGCGCTCGGCGATGACCACCGGATCGCGCAGGATCTCGACGTAGTCGAGCGGGTCGGTGTGCCCGCGGCCGTCGGACCACAGCGGCTGGAGCGTGGCGGCCAGGACGCCGGAGGCGCGCTCCAGCCGCTCCAGGGACTCGCGTTGCAGGGCCATCAACCGGGTCATGGCGAGTTCGGGGGCGACGGCCGAGTAGGTCGCCACCCGCCCGGTGTGTGCGTTCGCCAGCCGGCGCCGGACCAGCGCGTCCAGCACGTCGTAGACCCGCTGGCGCGGTACGTCCGCCTCGCGGGCGACCTCCGCCGCCGTGTACGACTCGCGCCGGACCAGCGCGAGGTAGACCCGCGCCTCGTACCGGGCCAGGCCGAGCGCGACGAGGTTGCCGACCGCGTCTTCTTCCAAATCCATGACAGCACAAGGTATATGCCTCCGGCCCCCGCGGATGGACCCCGGGGCGGCTCTCCGTTCACAGACCATGGAAAGCCTTTGCCGTACTTCGGTAGCCCTTTGACGTTCTGTTCACTACTTTCCTAGGAAGCCACCACTGACCGGGGTGGCATCACCGAGATCACGCGACCCCCACGATCACGCGGTCACGGGATCACCGAGAGCACGTGTGCGACTCGTCCTCGGCAGTACGGGATGGGCGGGCGGCCGGATCGGCGGACGGACGGATGGACGGAGCGGCGGGGCATTTCGTGCGTAACGGCATGACATGTCCTTGACATCCGCTTTCCCCTCCCGGCCTTCCGGCGTCCTCCGCCCTCCACCCCCGCCCGGCGTTTCCCCAACTCCGGGCTGCCGTCCCCCCCTTCCCCCCACGGAGGTCATTCCCTTGCGTTCCGAGCGAACGAACAGAGCAGACCGCGCGAAAGGGCTGGCCCGCCGCGGCGTGCCCGCCCTCCTCTCGGCGGCGACGCTCGTCGTCGGCGGCCTGATCGCCGCCGGCCCGGCCGGCGCCGCCCCGGCCCCCGCGGCACCGGCGACCCACGCGACCCCCACCGCGTCGGCCACCGTCCCCACCCACCGGCTGTGCGCGCAGCCCGCGCACCCCGGCTACATGGCCTGCAACGCGGTGGCCCGTACGGACGTCAAGCAGCAGCTGTCCCTCAAGCGGAACGCCGCGCCGTCCGGCCTCGGCCCCGCCGACCTCCAGAGCGCGTACAACCTGCCCAAGACCGGCGGCAGCGGACAGACCGTCGCCATCGTCGACGCGAACGACGACCCCAACGCCGAGAAGGACCTGGCCGCCTACCGCAAGCAGTACGGCCTGCCCGAGTGCACCACCGCCAACGGGTGCTTCAAGAAGGTCGACCAGGACGGCGGCAGCAACTACCCGGCCCCGGACGCGGGTTGGGCCGGCGAGATATCCCTCGACGTGGACATGGTGAGCGCGGCCTGCCCGTCGTGCCACATCCTGCTGGTCGAGGCGAAGAGCGCGAACATGGACGACCTGGGAGCCGCCGTGAACCGCGCGGTCACCATGGGCGCCAAGTACGTCTCCAACAGCTACGGCGGCCCCGAGGACGCCACCGACACCACCTCCGACGACAAGTACTTCAAGCACCCGGGCGTCGCGATCACCGTCAGCTCCGGTGACAGCGGCTACGGCGTCGAGTACCCGGCGGCGTCGCAGTACGTCACCGCGGTCGGCGGCACCTCGCTCAAGAAGGGCGGCAGCGCCGCACGCGGCTGGACCGAGTCGGTCTGGGGCACCAACGCGGGCGGCGAGGGAGCCGGCTCCGGCTGCTCCCAGTACGACGCCAAGCCGTCCTGGCAGAAGGACACCGGCTGCAACAAGCGCACCGTCGCGGACGTCGCCGCGGTCGCCGACCCGGCCACCGGCCTCGCGGTCTACGACACCTACCAGTCCAAGGGCTGGAACGTGTACGGCGGCACCAGCGCCTCGTCCCCGTTCATCGCCGGTGTCTACGCCCTCGCCGGCGCCCCGGGCTCGGGCGACACCCCGGCCTCGTACCCCTACTCCCACGCCTCGGCCCTGAACGACGTCACGTCCGGCGCCAACGGCACCTGCTCGCCGTCGTACCTCTGCACCGCGGGCAAGGGCTACGACGGCCCGACCGGCCTCGGCACCCCGAACGGCGTCGCGGCCTTCAAGAAGTAGGCCGCACCGCCGTCTCACCGACCGTCGCAGCCCGGCAACCACCCCACGGAGCCGGCCTGCGACACCCACCAGTGGGCCCGGACCGCACCCGACGGTCCGGGCCCACTGTCCGCATCGGCCGGCGATGACGCCCGTTGTGGAGAGGAGGAACACGGATGGTTGGGCAGTGCGCCCCGGGGGCCGCCGGGACGGCCGAGCGGGAACCCGTACCGCGGGAGGGCTGCGACGTGTGCCAGGCCCTGCACCGGCAGCGCGAGTCGGCCCGGCGTGCGGGGCACCCCCGCACCGTCCGCAGCCGGAACGCGGAGATCGCCGCCCACCCTCACGAGGGAGGGTGAGCGGTCGGTCCGCGACCCGGTGTCGGCGCCTCAGCGCCCCTGGGCCGTTGCCTTCGTCGCCTTGTACGGCGCCGCGGCCTGCTGCGCCGCGTAGACGAGCGCGGGCTTCATCTTCGGCCAGAAGTAGCTGTCCTGGCAGGAGAACGCCGGGGTGAACCCGGAGCAGCCACGGCCGTCGCTGTCGCCTATCTCGATGGTGAAGCTGGCCAGTCCCAGCTTGTCGTACGTCCAGTCGTCGGTGCCGCCGGACGCGTCGTAGAGGATCTCGCCGGCCTGCCCGGACTGGTAGTTGGTGAGCTTGCCGAGATGGCCGGCGATGGCGCGCAGCGGGGCGTCGTTGCCGGTGTGGATGGTGTGGTCGGCCTCCCAGGGGAGCAGGACCATGCTCGCGTCGCTGTGCAGGCTGATCATCATGCCCTTGGCGGTGGCCGGCGCCGGGTCGCCGTCGCCGGTGCCCGTGCGCACCGCCGGGTACAGCTTGCGGAACAGGCCCTCCAGCGCGGTGTTCTCCGGTTCGGAGTCGGCGGCGGGGCCGAGGTAGATCTCGCTGCAGGGCTCCTTGGAGGTGCCCAGGCCGCCCCAGTGGGTGCCCGCGTTGCGGTTGAGGTCCACACCGGTCTGGCCGTCCCCGCTGCAGCCGCCGCCCTGGGCGTCATCGGCGTTCTTGCGCTGGAGGATGGGGTTGTCGCCGCCCTGGGCGACGATGTCAACGCCGTCCGGGTTGGCTATCGGGACCACCCACATCTCGGTGGAGTCCATCAGCGCGGTGATGTCGGGGTCCTTGCCGTAGTCGTTGGTCAGGGTGTCGATCCAGCGCCAGGAGGTCTCCCCCGTGGTCAGCTCCCGCGCGTGGATCTGGCTCATCAGGAAGAACCGCGGCTTGGTGGAGTTGGGGTCGAGCTTGCAGTCGTCCCCCTTCATCTTGGTGATGCAGACGGCCTTGAGATCGTGGCCGCCGCGGCCCTTCTGCTTGAGCCAGGACTGGCCGTAGGTGACGACCTTGGCCATGTCCGGGTGCTGTGCGGCGACTTGGTCGAGGTGCGCGTAGTGCGCGTCGACGGTGCGGTAGCCGCCGTCGTAGGTGTCTCCGGCGCCGCCGCTCGCGCGGGCCGCGCCCGGCCGTTGGGCAAGCGGCTTGTGCAGGGTCTCGACGGCCGTGGGGGCGAAGCCGAGCCGGCGCAGCCCGGCCGCCGTCGACGGGTCGCCCATGACGAACAGGTCGTCGCCCTGGCGCCGTTCGATCAGGTCGAATCCGGCGGAGATCAGCTTCTGCGCGTCCCGCCGGTCGTGCGTGGGGACGCGGTAGACGACGACGGTGTGCTCACCGGACGCGCCGGCTTTCTGCGGCGCACCGGCGTGGGCGGACGGGGACAGCGGGGACAGGGCCGTGAGCGCCGCGACCAGCGCCGCCGCAGCCGTGGTCAGGAGGGTCTTCCGGGGCATGCCATGGCCTTCCGTGGGGGGTGAGGGGCATCGGCACGCGGGCGCGACGCGGCCTTCGCCGGCCTCGCCCGCGGCGGCTCCCGGAAAGCCGGACATACGGCGCTCCGGACGCCTTGGCTGATGCCATTGGGCCAATCGGAGGCATGATGCCCATGTGCATGCCCGGTGGGAAGGGGAGTTCCCGGACATCCTTGGTGAAGAAGTCGCCATATTCAGCGGGGAGTTGGACAGCTGCGGACGCGGCGCCGCCGTCCGCTCACCCTAGGTGGCCCGCGCCGGGCGTCCACTGGGCGCCCGCGGGGCGTTCAGTCCCGCGTACGGGGTCCGTCGCGGTCCGCCCGCATGGCGTCGATGCCGGCGATCTGGAGGTCGAGGGCGAAACCGAAGTCGCGGTCGAGCATGTCCCGGGCGCTGTCGCCGCGTCGGGCGTAGCCGGCGCGGGCGGAGAGTTCCAGGGTCTCGGCGAACTCGGGGCGGTCGGAGAGGGCGGCGACGACCTGGCCGAAGTAGTCGTCGAGGCTGATGCCGGCGGCGCGGCAGCGGGCCTCGTGCAGGGCGCGGATGGTCGAGAAGCCGTAGACGAAGTGGAAGATGGACGCGAGGGCGCCGGAGGTCTGGTCGGGGTCCAGGCCGCTGCGCGCCATCACCCGGAGGGTGGCGTTGGAGAAGGCCGTGGAGTGCGGGCCGATGTTGATGAACTCGCCGAGCAGCCGGGCCGCCCAGGGGTGGCGCAGCAGGATGTCGCGGTAGGCGGTGGCGAGGACGCGGAGCTGGTCGCGCCAGTCGGCGGTGTCCTCGGACTCGTCGGGCAGGGTCATCTCGCCGGCTACCGCGTCCACCGCCAGTTCGAGGAGGTCGTCCTTGGTGTCCACGTACCAGTAGACGGACATGGCGGTGACGCCGAGTTCGGCGGCGAGGCGACGCATCGAGAACTTCGCCAGGCCCTCCGCGTCCAGCAGCCGGACCGTCGCCGCGACGATCTTGTCGAGGTCGAGTCCGGCCGGCTGGTCCGCTTTCCGCTTGACCGGGGGGCGCTCGGTCAGCCAGACGCTGCGCGGCCGTTTTCCGGCGCGGCCGTCCGTCGCTGCTGCCATGGCGCCCCTCCTCGGTTCGTGCGGTGGTGTCCTCGATGCTAATCCGCCGGCGCCACGGCGGGGTCGGGGCCGCCCGGCGCCGCCGGAGCGGGCTGATCCGCGGACCGCGGCTCCTGCCCGGCCCGTTCCGCGCGCCGCAGCAGGACCGCGGCGACCAGGCCGCCGAGGCAGACGGCCGCCGCGCCGACCAGTTGGCTGGTGCCGATGCCGGTCGCGAAGGCGTGGTGGACGGCGGTGCGCTCGGCGGCCGTGTGCGTACGGGCGAGGGCCGCCGGGAGGGAGCCCGCGCCGGCGGCGACCACCGGGAGCAGCGCGACGAAGCGGGAGTTGAGGACCGCGCCGAGGACGGCGACGCCGAGGCCCGTGCCGAACTCCATCAGGGTGCCGTTCACACCGGCGCCGACGCCGGCCTTGGCCGGCGGGATCGCGGACATGATGGCGTTGGCCATCGTCGGCATGGCGATCGCGACGCCGATGCCCATGACGATCAGGCCGAAGAGCATGCCGCCGTAGCTGTCGCCGCCGAGGAGGGAGATCGCGGTGAGGCCGGCGGCCAGCAGGGTCATCCCGGAGACGATCATTCCGGGGGTGCCGAAGCGGGGTGCCAGGCGGGCGCCGAGACCGGTGAAGTTGATCAGTACGACGGTGAGCGCGAGCGGCGCCATCCGCAGCCCGGCGTCCAACGGGCCGTACCCGAGCACCAGTTGCAGATGCTGGGTGAGCAGGAACATCGAGCCGCCCATGCCGAAGGCGACCAGGATGCCGCCGGAGACGGCACCGATGAAGCGGCGGTTGCGGAAGAAGTGCATGTCCAGCATCGGATGCGGTACGCGCAGCTCCCAGAGGGCGAAGAGGGCCAGTCCGACGACGCCGATCGCGGCGGAGAGCAGCACGCGGGACGACAGCCAGCCGGTCACCGGGCCCGAGATGATCGCGTAGACCACCCCGACCATGCCGATCATGGACAGCAGCGCGCCCAGCAGGTCAGGGCGTTCGCCGCCGCGGCTCTTGGACTCGGGGACGAGGGTGACGACGGCGGCCAGGGCTATCGCCGCGACCGGGAGGTTGACGAGGAAGAGCGAGCCCCACCAGAAGTGGTCGAGCAGCGAGCCGCCGATCAGGGGGCCGGCGGCGAAGCCGAGCGAGTTGACCGAGCCCCAGATGCCGATGGCCTTGGGGCGCTCCGCGTCGTCGAAGATCTGCATGACGACGGCGAGGGTGGTGGTCATCAGCAGTGCGCCGCCGATACCCATACCGGCGCGGGCGGCGATCAGTTGGCCGGGCGTGTGGGCGAGGGTGGCGCCGAGCGAGGCGGCGCCGAACAGCACCAGGCCGGTGGCGAGCATCCTCTTGCGGCCGTAGCGGTCGGCGGAGTTGCCGGCGGTCAGCAGCAGGCCGGACTGGACCAGGGAATACGCGTTGATCATCCACTGGACGTCGGCGGTGGTCGCGCCCAGTTCCTCGGTCAGGGAGGGGACGGCGACGTTCAGGACGGTGTTGTCGAGGACGACGGTGAGCTGGGCGACGCAGATGACGGCCAGGATCAGCCAGCGGCTGGCGACCCTGCCGGGTGGCTGGAGTGCGGTGGTGGTGGCATCGGGGGCCACGGCGGGCATACGAGCTCCCTGTACGGTGCGAGCGGATGCCTTACACCGTACAGGGAGCCTTATACGCCGTACATTTGTTTTCGGTCGGGCAAGAGGAGCCGTGCGGGAGGGGACTGTCCCCGCGCGGCTCCTTCCTCCCTACGGCTTCCGGGCCTTCGCCGGCCCGGTGCCTTGCGCCGGCCCTACGCCTTCTTCTGCGTCAGGTCGTAGAAGGTGGCGCCGCCCACGGTGACCTTCTTGAAGGTCTTCTCGATCCAGGCGCTGATCTTGGACGAGGGACCCTGGCCGCCGCCGGGACCGCCGGGGAAGCCGCCGCCCCGCCCGCCCTTGCCCGTCCGTCCGCCGCCGGAGCCGTCCCGCCCACCGGCGATGAAGTAGTGGATCTTCCCTTCCGCGACATACCGCTGGAACTGGGCGAGGGTCGGCGACGGGTCGCTCCCGTTGAAGCCGCCGATCGCCATCACCGGCTTCTGGGTGGCGAGTTGGTAGCTCGCGGCGTTCTGGGAGCCGACGGCCGCGGCGGCCCAGGTGTAGTGGTCCGCGTCCTGCTCCACCAGGCGCTTGGCCGGGGCGCTCACCGTGGCGCCGTTGAGCAGACCGCCCATCCCGGCCATCCCGCCCATCCCGCCCTTCCCGCCGAGGCGCTCGGCGAGGGCGCCGCCCGGCTGCCCGGGGAAGCCGCGGCCGGCGCCGCCCGGTGCGGGGAAGCCGCCCGGCGCATGCCCGTTGCCGCCCCGCTGCATGGTCGTCCGGCCGCCGCCGGCCCCCTGGCCTCGGGGACCGCCGCCGAAGCCGCGGCCGCCCTGGACGGCCGGACCGGCGACGACGATCGAGCCGCCCTTGGGGGTGTTGACGGTGTTCAGCGTGTACGCGAGCGGGCCGGCCAGCGCCGTCGCCACCCCGAGCCCGGCCGCCACCGCCGCGAGCCGCCGCCGCTGCCCCGCGGCAGGACGGGCAGCGGCCCCGGCCGCGGCGTCCGCGGCCGCACCGCCCTCGGCGTCCGGTGCACCGCCGTCAACCCCGGCCGGCGAGCGCCGCGTTCCGCTCCCCGCCGCCAGCAGCAGACCGAGCGCCGCCAGCAGGCCGAGCACCAGCACGGTCCAGCGCAGCCACGGCAGCCACTGCGGCGACCGGTCCAGCAGGACGTACGACCAGGCCGCGGTCACCCCGGCCACCACGGCGAGCACGATCCTGCCCAGCCAGCCGCCGTGCCGCCAGACGAACACCGACCCCATACCGACCAGCGCCGCGATATAGGGCGACAGCGCGATGTTGTAGTACTGGTGGAAGATGCCGGACATGAAGCTGAAGATCGTGAACGTCATCAGCATCGCGCCGCCCCACACCAGGAACTCCGTGCGCTGCGCGGCCCGTTCGGCGGCCACCGCACGCCGCGCCCGCCACAGCACGCACACCGCCACGACCAGCAGGATCAGCGCGGCGGGCAGCAGCCAGGAGATCTGCCCGCCCATGTCGGAGGAGAACAGCCGGGTGATGCCGGTCTGGCCCCAGCCGCCACCGCCGCCCGGACCACCGTGACCGCCACCGTGCCCGCCGCCGTGACCGCCGACGCTGCCCCGCTCGTTCCCGCTGATCCGCCCGAAGCCGTTGTAGCCGAACGTCAGCTCCAGGAAGCTGTTGGTCTGCGAACCGCCCACATACGGGCGCGCGGACGCCGGCAGCAACTCGACGACCGCCACCCACCAGCCGGCGGACAGCACGATCGCCAGTCCGGCCAGCAGCAGCTGCCCCAGCCGCCTGCGCAGCGCGACCGGCGCGCAGCAGACGTAGACCAGGGCCATCGCCGGCAGGATCAGCCACGCCTGGAGGGTCTTGGTGAGGAAGCCCAGCCCGAAGCAGACGCCGGCCAGCACCAGCCACTTCGTCCGGCCCTCCTCCAGGGCGCGCAGCACGCACGCCACGGCGCAGACCATCACGAGGCAGAGCATCGCGTCCGGGTTGTTGAAGCGGAACATCATCGCGGCGACCGGGGTGATCGCCAGCGCGCCCGCCGACAGCAGACCGGCCGCCGCGCCGAACCGGCGCCGCACGGTCGCGTAGAGCAGGCCGACCGTCGTCACGCCCATCAGCGCCTCGGGCACCAGGACCGCCCAGGAGCTGAGCCCGAAGAGCCGTACGGACAGCGCCATCGGCCAGAGCGAGGCCGGCGGCTTGTCGACGGTGATGGAGTTCGCCGCGTCCGACGACCCGAAGAAGAACGCCTTCCAGCTCTCGCTGCCGGCCTGTACGGCGGCCGAGTAGAACTGGTTGGCGTACCGCGACGCCGAGAGGTCCCAGAGGTAGAGCGCGGCGGTGACCACCAGCAGCGCCAGCAGCGCGGGCCGGGCCCAGCGGGGGTCCTCCGGCCGTCCCCGCACGATCCGCTCCGGCAGTCCGCGCAGCCCGCTCCGGGGTTCATACGTACGGAGCCGCACAGATCCCTCCGCGGGCTCTCCGGGCCGGCCGGGCTGACCGGCCTCTCCTGCGGACTGGTCGGGCTGCCCGACTCCCGTTCCCCGCACGGCTTCCCGTGCGGACCGGTCGGGGCCGGTGGCGGACGCCTCCGGGGTCATCGCTCTCTCCTGTGGTGTCGCCGGCGGTGCGGTCGGGCCCGTGTGCGGCGGCTGATCCGGCGCACCGGGCGTACTGGACGGACGGGGGGTCATCAAGCGCTCCGTGAAAGGTCGTTGCGGTCCTGCGCGCCGGACGGCGCGGGCTCCGGGCGGTCGTCGGCCGGCCCGGAGCCCTGGGCGGCCGGGCCGCCCGCCGCCTCCCGCCGCTCGCGCTCGGGGAACACCCAGGCGCGGAAGAGCAGGAACCGCAGCACCGTCGCGGCGAGGTTGGCGGCCACCAGCACCGTCAGCTCGCTGGTGTGCGAGGGGCTGCCGGTGGCGGAGTCCAGGGCCGCCAGCGAGCCGCTGGTCAGCACCAGGCCGATGGCGAAGACCACCAGCCCCTGCGCCTGATGGCGCACCGCCCGGTCCCGCCCGCGCACCCCGAACGTCAGTCGGCGGTTGGCCGCCGTGTTGCCGAGAGCGGACACCAGCAGGGCGCCGGCGTTGGCGACCTGGGGGCCCACCCCGAGCCGGAAGAGGGAGTAGAGGCCGAGGTAGAGCAGCGTGCTGAGCGCCCCGACGACGCAGAACCCGACGAGCTGCCGCGCCAGCCCGCCCGGCACCCCGGGCAGCTGCCGGTCCCGCGGATCGTCGCCGAACGGCCGGGCCAGCCGGTCCAGCGGCAGCGCCCCGGTCGCCAGCGCCCGCCCCACCCGCCAGACGCCCTTGAGGTCGTCGGTCGCCGTCCGCACGATGTGCACGGTGCTGTCGGGGTCGTCGACCCAGTCCACCGGCACCTCGTGGATCCGCAGCCCGGCCCGCTCGGCGAGCACCAGCATCTCGGTGTCGAAGAACCACCCGGTGTCCTCGACCATCGGCAGCAGCCGGCCGGCGACATCGCCGCGGATGGCCTTGAAACCGCACTGCGCGTCGGAGAACCGGGCAGCCAGCGAGCCGCGCAGGATCAGGTTGTAGGTCCGCGAGATGAACTCCCGCTTCGGCCCGCGCACCACCCGCGCGCTGCGGCTGAGCCGGGAGCCGATCGCCAGGTCCGAGTGCCCGGAGATCAGCGGTGCGACCAGCGGCAGCAGCGCGTTGAGGTCGGTGGAGAGATCGACGTCCATGTAGGCCAGCACCGGCGCCTCGGACAGCGACCACACGGTGCGCAGCGCCCGGCCGCGGCCCTTCTGCTCCAGCCGGACCGCGGTGACGTTGTCCATCGTGTCGTCGAGCCGGGCGGCGATCTCGGGCGTGCGATCGGTGCTCGCGTTGTCGGCGATGGTGATCCGGAACCCGTAGGGGAAGGTCCGTACGAGGTGGTCGTGCAGGCGGCGCACGCACGGTTCGAGGTCGTTCTCCTCGTTGTAGACGGGTATCACGACATCGAGGACCGTCTCGATCTGGCCCAGTCGCAGATGCTCACGTGGTGGCAGGGAACCCAGCGGCGTCTGGGTCGGCGGTGGCGTCGTCATACCGACGACGGTCGCCAACCGCCCTGTCATGCCGGTGTGCTGAACCTGTGGGTGGGCTATGAGTCGGGGGCAGAGGGCGGTGGCGATAGACGGGCGCGCCGCGACACGTCGAGAAGTGCGCCGCGACACGTGATGGGCCGGCCCTACCTGCGAAAACGCGGGCGAGCGGAGGCTCTTGAGGGCAGCAGGGGCTACGGGCCGAGCCGCCTACGGGCGGGCCGTCGGCAGCGTCACCGTGAAGACCGTCCGCCCCGGGACGCTCTGCACGCTGACCGTCCCCCGGTGTGCGGCGACCACCGCCTGCACGATGGCCAGCCCCAGCCCCGTGCTCCCGGCCGCCCGCGAACGGGACGCGTCCCCGCGCGCGAACCGCTCGAAGACCCGCGGCAGCAGCGCCTGAGGGATCCCGGGCCCGTCGTCCTCCACCTCCAACTGGACGAACCCGGCCCCGAAGGCCCCGTACGCTCCGAAGGCCCCGCGCTCCTCGGGGCCCACGCCGTGTGCCGGGGCCCCGAGGTCCGCACCCGCTCCGCGCACCCGGCCCCGCACCCGTGCCGTGACCGTCGTCCCCTCCGGCGTGTGCGTACGGGCGTTGGCCAGCAGGTTGACCAGGATCTGGTGCAGCCGGCCCGCGTCACCGTGGACCAGTGCGGGCTCGTCGGGCAGCTCCAGCCGCCAGCGGTGATCGGGCCCGGCCGCCCTGGCATCGCTCACCGCGTCCACCACCAGCGGCAAGAGATCGGTGCTCTCGTACGAGAGCGGGCGCCCGGAGTCGAGCCGGGCGAGCAGCAGCAGATCCTCCACCAGCCCCGTCATCCGCTCCGCCTCGGACTCGATCCGCCCCAGCGCATGCCGGGTCTCCGGCCCCGGCCGCTCCTTGCCGCGCCGGGTCAGCTCGGCATAGCCCCGTATCGACGCCAGCGGCGTACGCAGCTCATGGCTGGCGTCGGCGACGAACTGCCGCACCCGCATCTCGCTCTCCTGCCGCACCGAGAGCGCCGAACCGACATGCCCCAGCATCCGGTTCAGCGCCGCCCCGACCTGGCCGACCTCCGTACGCGCATCCGCCTCGGCCGCCGGGACCCGGACGTGCAGCGCCACCTCGCCCTGGTGGAGCGGGAGTTCGGACACCCGCGTCGCCGTGGCGGCCACCCGCTTCAGTGGCCGCAGCGCGAACCCGACCATGACGGAGCCCGCGATCCCGGCCGCCGCCAGTCCGGCCACCGTCACAAAGCCCTCGATCCGCACCAGCCGGTCGACCGTCCCGTCGACCTCACCGGTCGGCAGCCCGAGCACCAACTGGCCGTCCTTGGCGGACTCCACCCGGTAGTGCCCGAGGCCGGGCAGGTGGACGCCGTGCGGCGCACCGTCCCGGGGCACCGCGTTCAGCGCCGCGACCTGGCCCCCGCTCAGCGCGTCCAGCCGCTCCGACGGCAGCCGGCTCGTCGAGCGGTTCAGCAGCGCCCCGGCCCCGATCGCCCCGTCCGGCCCGACCCGCGCGCCCACCGCACCGAAGGGCTGGCCTCCCATGGCGACGAAATCCAGCCCGTCGTCATGCAGGGGGCCAAGCGGATGCGGCTCCGCCGCCCGCTTGACCGACTCCCACAGCTGCCGGTCCAACTGCCCCTGCATGTACTGGTGCAGCGCGATCGTCGTCACGGCCCCGATCACGGTTCCCACCACCGCGATCAGCGCCACCGCCGACACCACGAGCCGCGTCCGCAACGTCCAGCGCCGTCGCGAGAGGGAGGCGACCAGCGGCAAACGGGCAAACCGCGAGGCCCTGACACGACCGCCCCCGGACCGACCGCGCCCGGACCGACCGGGCGCGGACCGACCAGACGCGGACGGACCGGCCCCCGACGAGCCCCCGGCCACACCGGCAGGCCCGACCGCCTCATCCGTCCCGGAGGTTCCCGAGACACCCGAGACATCCGAGGCCCCCGACGTCCCCGACACCCCCGTGATCACCCGACCGCTCACGACGCGCAACCCGCCACCTACCCCACCGGCTTGATCAGATAGCCCGCACCCCGCCGGGTGTGGATCATCGGCTCCCGCCCGGCGTCGATCTTCCGCCGCAGGTACGAGATGTACAGCTCGACGACGTTGGCCTGGCCCCCGAAGTCATAGCTCCACACCCGGTCCAGAATCTGCGTCTTGCTCAGCACCCGCCGCGGATTGCGCATCAGATAGCGCAGCAACTCGAATTCGGTCGCCGTCAGATGGATGTCCTGACCGTCCCGCCAGACCTCGTGGCTGTCCTCGTCCAGCACCAGATCGCCCACCGTCAGCAGCGACTCGCTGCGTGCGGTGGTCGCCCCGGCCCGGCGCAGCAGCCCGCGCAGCCTGGCCACCACCTCCTCCAAGCTGAACGGCTTGGTGACATAGTCGTCGCCGCCCGCCGTCAACCCGGCGATCCGGTCCTCGACCGCGTCCTTGGCGGTGAGGAACAGGACCGGTACGTCCGGCAGTTCACGCCGCAGCCGGCCGAGCACCGTCAGCCCGTCCATGTCCGGCAGCATCACATCGAGCAGCACCGCATCCGGCCGCCAGCTGCGGGCGCACCGCAGCGCACCCGCGCCGTCCCCCTCGGACCGGATGTCCCAGCCCTCGTACCGCAGGGCCAGCGACAGCAGATCCGCGAGCGAGGACTCGTCGTCGACGACCAGCACCCGCACCGGGCTGCCGTCCGCCCGCAGCAGCTCCGGCTGCTTCCCCGGCACCCCCCTGGAGGACGAGCCGGAGGCCGGCGCACGGTAGGACGCTGAGGACGACGACGAAGTCAGGGTCATGGCCTGGAGCCTGGCCCGCCCCTCTGAGAGCTCCCTTGCCGGTTTCTGTGAATCTCCTGAGAATCCCCCCTGCCGAAGGTCAAGAACCCATCGCCCGCACCGGGCGCCACCCCGTCATGGCGGACCTGGGCCGCCCCCCGCGCGGCCCGGGCCGATCACCACTTCCCCAGCATCGCACCCACCACTGACAATCCTCCTGACCTGTACTTTCCCGCCTCCGGCCGCCCCCCAACCGCACCGTCGCCGTACGGAACCCCGCCCAGGTCCCGCACTCCGCACCGCGTACCGTCGCCCCATGCATCTCCTGGCCCTCTCCGGCAGCCTGCGCGCCCGCTCGTCCAACGGAGCCGTGCTGCGCTCCGCCCTCGACCTCGTCGACGGCCCCACCGCCACCGCGGACATCGGCGCGCTCCCGCACTTCAACCCCGACCTGGACGGCGAAGGCGCCACACCCCCGCCCCCGGTCGCCGCCCTGCGCACCGCCGTCGCGAGCGCCGACGCCCTGCTCATCGTCAGCCCGGAGTACGCGCACGGCGTCCCCGGTGTCCTCAAGAACGCCCTCGACTGGCTGGTCAGCAGCGGCGAATGCGTCGACAAGCCGGTCGCCGTGATCACCGCCTCGCCGTTCCCCACCGGCGGCGACCACGCCAACGCCCAACTCCGCGAGACCCTGCGCTTGATGACGGCACAGGTCGTCACCGCCGCCTGCCGCGAGATCCCCGCCATCGGGCCCAAGATCGACCCCGCCACCGAGCGCGTCAGCGACGAGCCCACCCTCGCCGACCTCCGCACCGCCCTGAGCCACCTGTCCGCGGCCACCACGGCCTGACCCGGGCCGCCGGGAACCGCACCGCCCGGCCTCCAGGACCCCTCAGAAAACCCGCTCAGAACAACCCCTCCTGTCCCCCTTCCCCCTCGTCTCTCCCCGCCCCCCTCGCCGCCGGCCGCACCGGCACCGTCGTCACCGGCCCCCGCGCCGCCCCCAGCACCCACCCCGCCAGCAACCGCGCATCCAGCACCGCGACCACCCCGCCCGTCCCGGAGCCGCCCCGCCCGGCGCCGTCACCCGCACCAGGCCCCTCCGCCCCGGTCTCCCCGGCCGCCCCGCCCTCCCCCGCCAACCGCAGATACACATCCGCCCCCACACCGGCCACCACTTCCGCCACGATCTCCGCCCCCGCCGTCAGCCCACCCAGCTCCACGACGCCGCCCGCCGGAATCCGCTCCAGCCCGAACAGCTCCGTGTGGTCCCCGCAGGCGAACTCCACCGGCTCCAGCGTCTCCGGCCAGCCCGCCAACCGCCGTGCCGCACGGTGCAGTTGTGCCAGCTCACCGGCCCGCTCCGGCAGCGGCGGCAGGGCCCCGCGCGCCGCCCGCTTCGCCTCCTTCGCGAACCGGTCGGGCACCCCCAGCGCGCTCCCCAGCAGCGCCTCCGCCCGCCGCGCCGCCATCAGCGGCCCGCGCCCCAGCCAGGCGTACGCCACCGCGCCCTGCTCCACCAGCCGCGCCGTCCCGCGCTCCGCGGCCGTGATCCCCACCTTCAGCAGGCCCGGCCCGAAGTACGCCAGATAGACGCCGTACGGGCGCGGATCGTCCGCCATGGTGTCCGCCGCCACCGAACGCGACCGGTCCAGCCGCGCGCACCGCGGGCACTGGTCCTTCGCCGCCGCCCCGTCGATCCCCGCCCCGTACGGGCACACGATCCACCGCCCGCCGCGCCGCACCCCCAGGCAGCGCCGCTCCCCCAGCGCCGCGAACGCCAGCGCCTTCCCCGCCGGCAGCAGGCTCTCCCGCTCCTCCCCCCGCTCCGCGCAGTACCACCCGAGCCGCTGGCCGAACGGCCCCTCCGGCCCGGCCCCCGGCCCGCTGCCCGACCACCGCGGCCCCGTACATCGCCACACACCGTCAGCGTACGACCGCCCACCGACAACGCCCCGGCCCCACCACTCCCACCCACCCCGCACCCCGGCCCTACACCCCCACCCCCCGGAACGTGCTGCGGTAGGCCCGCGGGGAGACCCCCAGCGCCGTGTGCAGATGCTGCCGCAGCGAGGCCGCCGTCCCGAACCCCGTCTCCGCCGCGATCCGGTCCACCGTCAGGTCCGTCTCCTCCAGCAACTGCCGGGCCCGCTCGATCCGTTGCCGGGTCAGCCACTGGAGCGGCGAGACCCCCACCTCCTCCCGGAACCGCCGGGTGAAGGTCCGTACACTCATCGCCTCCCGCGCCGCCAGCTCCCGCAGGCTCAGCGGCCGGTCCAGGTGCTCCAGCGCCCAGGCCCGCGCCACGCTCGTCGAGGACAGCTGCGGCTCCGGCACCGGCCGGTGTATGTACTGCGCCTGCCCGCCCTCCCGGTGCGGCGGTACGACCGTCCGCCGCGCGACGTCGTTGGCCACCGCCGCCCCGTGGTCGCGGCGCACCATGTGCAGACACAGATCGACGCCCGAGGCGACCCCGGCCGCCGTCAGCACATCGCCCTCGTCCGTGTACAGCACGTCCGGATCCAGCTCGACGGCCGGGAACATCCGCCGGAAGTCGTCCGCCGACCCCCAGTGCGTCGTGGCCCGCCGCCCGTCCAGCAGCCCCGCGGCGGCCAGGACGAACGCCCCCGTGCAGACCGACGCGATCCGCGTCCCCGGCCGGATCCTCGCCAGCGCCGCGGCCATCCCCGGACTCAGCCGGCCCTCCCGCTGCTCGCCGTCGTAGTCCTCCCCGGAAGCCGGCACCACCACCGTGTCCGCGTCGTCCAGCGCCTCCGGCCCGTGCGCCACATGCACCGTGAAGTCGGTGTCCGTAGGCAGCTCCCCGGGCTCCGGCGTGCACGTCACCAGCTCGTACAGCGGCTCCCCCGCCGCCGACCTGGCCTGCCCGAAGATCCGGTGCACGATCCCGACCTCCATCGGCAGCATCCCCGGTCGCACCAGAACCGCCACCCGGTGCCGCCGCACCCCCGCCGTATCACCCACGCCAACCATGGCCCGCCCCCTCCCCATGGCCCGATCCTGGCACATGCTGGCCGTCCGGCCACTCGTCTCTCCGCCCGGCCTCCCCGGAAGGTGGACGCCATGAAGGTCCTCTGGCTGTTCGCCCACCCCGACCACCGTTCCCTCAGCGGCTCCCTCAAGGCGGAGGGGCTGCGCACCCTCGAAGCCCACGGCCACCAGCACCGGGTCTCCGACCTCTACGCCATGAAATGGAACCCGCTCGTCGACGCCGCCGACTACGGCACCCACGACCCGGCCGACCGCCTCCGCATCACCGACGCGTCCGAACGCGCCCACGCCGCGGGCAGGTTGAGCCCGGACATCGTCGCCGAACAGGAGAAGGTCACCTGGGCCGACACCCTCGTCGTCCAGTTCCCCCTCTGGTGGTACGGGATGCCCGCCATCCTCAAGGGCTGGTTCGACCGCGTCTTCATCAAGGGCTTCGCCTTCGGCCTCACCGACCCCGCCACCGGCCGCTCCCGCCGTTACGGCGACGGCCCTCTGACCGGCAAGCGCGCCATGGTCGTCGTCACCGCCGGCGCCCGCGCCGCCACCCTCGGCCCCCGGGGCGTCAGCGGCGACCTCAACGACCTCCTCTTCCCCCTTCAGCACGGCACCTTCTGGTACACCGGCATGTCCGTCGCCCCGCCCCTGCTGATCCCCAGCGCGGACCGCACCACCCCCGACGCCTACGAAACCGCCGCCACCCGCCTGCGGGACCGCCTGCTCACCCTCCCCACCACGGACCCGCTCCCCTTCCGCCACCAGAACACCGGCGACTACGACGACGACCTGCTCCTGCACCCCCACCTGACCCCGGCGGCCCCCACGGGCCCCGCCGCCCACTACACCGCCCCGCCCCCGCCGGCCCACCCCTGACCCCGGCCCGCCGCACACCCACGCATGCACCACCGCACGCACAAAAAAGCCGCCGCCCCAGCGAACGAGATCGACTCTCATCCACTGGGGCGACGGCATCAGTAGCGGGGACAGGATTTGAACCTGCGACCTCTGGGTTATGAGCCCAGCGAGCTACCGAGCTGCTCCACCCCGCGTCGGTGAACCCAACCTTACGCGACCCCCGCCCCAGCGCCTAATCCATTGCGCCGCCCCCACCTCCGCACCGGATCCGCCCTCACCCACGGCCGTCCTGCCTCGTCGAGGACTCGCGCACCGCCGCCCCGTGATCGGCGTGGTCCCCGGTCGCGGCACCTCGCCACCGCCGAAAAGCGGGCCAACGCCCCCGCCCGGAGAACGGCGGGGGCTTCGACCCGCCGCGCGCTCGGCAGGACCCGAACCTCCTGAAGGTGCGTTCCCGCCCAGGTGAAGCGCTCGGCCGGCGGTTCTCGTCTACCGGGCCGTTTCCTTCCAGGTCACCGGCAGCTCGTGGACGCCGTAGATGTTCATGTCGGTCTTGAGCTTCACCTCGCCGGCGGGGATGGCGAGTTCGAGGGTCGGGAAGCGGCGCAGCAGTCCGGCGAAACCGGCGCGCATCTCGACGCGGGCCAGTTGCTGGCCGAGGCACTGGTGGATGCCGTGGCCGAAGGACAGGTGGCCGCGGGCCCTGCGGTGGACGTCCAGGGTGTCGGGGTGCTCGAAGCGCTCCGGGTCGTGGTTGGCGGCCAGCAGCGAGACAATGACGGTCGATCCCTTGCCGATCGTTTCGCCGCCGAGTTCGATGTCCTCCGTGGCGTACCGGAAGAAGACGTCGCCGACGGACAGATAGCGCAGGAGTTCCTCGACGGCATCGGGCAACAACTCCGGATCGGCGCGCAGTTCGGCCATCTGCTCGGGGTGCTCCAGGAGCGCGAAGGTGCCCAGTGCCAGCATGTTGGCGGTGGTCTCGTGACCCGCGAGCAGCAGCAGGAACGCGATACCGACCAGTTCCTCGATGGTGAGGTCGTCATGGCCCGCCAGGTCGGACAGTATGTCGTCGCCGGGCTCGGCACGTTTGCGCGTGACCAGTTCGGCGAGATAGCCGGTCAGCGCGTCGTACGCGGCCATCTTCTCCTCCAGCGACTGGTCCTTGACCATGATCTGGGCGGAGTTGACCTGGAAGTTCTCCCGGTCCTCGTAGGGCACACCGAGCAGTTCGCAGATCACCAGCGAGGGCACCGGCAGCGCGAACTCCTTGACCAGGTCGACCGGCGGGGCGAGGCGCGCCATCTCGTCCAGCTGCCGCTCGGCGATGTCGCGGATGTGTTCTTCGAGTTGCTTCATGCGCCTGACGGTGAAGGCGCCGGTGAGCTTGCGCCGCAGCCGGGTGTGGTCCGGCGGGTCCATGGCGACGAACAAACCCGGCACCTGCGGCGACGGTTCGGTCATGACGGGCATGCCGGGGGTCTCGTACGGCACGTGGAGAACGCCGATGTCCTGGCGGGAGCTGAACCGGGTGTCGGCCATGAGCTGGCGGACCGCGTCGTAGCCGGTGACGAGCCAGCCCTCGTGACCGTCGGGGAAGACCATCGGGCTGACCGGGCGGGCCTCGCGCAGCCGGCTGATGTCGCGGGGCGGGTCGAAGGGGCCGGCATCGCGCTCCATCGGGAGGCCGTGCGGGGTGGGAACCATGTCACTCATCGGACTTCCTTTCGTGGCGGTTGTTGCTCATGGCGGTTGTTGCTCGTGACGGTTGTTGCGGTCAGGCGACTGCGGGCTACTACGGACGGCGCGGCGCCCCGGCGTAGGCATGACAGATGGCGCCTGGGAGAAGCCCGCCCGTTCGAGGGCCGAAGTGGCTGGGGAGCGGGCGGGTTGGCGGTTTCGGGGCTCAGGGGCGGGCGCGGCGGATGTCGATGTTGCCGTAGCGGGTGCGGGCGTGGACCTTGACGGTGTCCTCGGTCTCCTGCGGGGCCTCGGAGGAGGCGAGCGTGTTGCGTACCTGTCCGTGGTCGGAGCTGACGTCGAGCCAGGCGGCGGTGCCTTCGTGGATGCCGATATCGATGGCGCCGTAGGAGGTCTCCAACTTGGTGGTGCCGCGGGTGAGTTCGGTGACGCGCAGGGTGCCGTGGGCGTTGGTGGCGGTGACGGAGCTTTCGG
>NZ_JBNHIN010000054.1:16461-50374 GCF_050054615.1 Streptomyces sp. YGL11-2 | reverse complement strand
CCCACCGCGTGGTGCCGGGCGCCGGCTCACACCGGCGCCGCTGCTCCTACCAGGCGACCGGCAGTCGCTCGGGGATGCGCTTCATGAAGCGGGTGCGCCATACGAGTTGGTCGACGGGGACGGCCAGGTGCAGGCCCGGCGTGCGGGTGGTGAGGGCCTCGATCGCCGTCTCGATGTGCTTCTTCCCGAGCGGGACGGCGGGGCAGTAGTGCCCGCCGTAGCCGAACGAGAGGTGAGCCGCCGCGTTGGGCCGGTCGATGTCGATCGTGTGCGGGTCGGGGAACACGTTCTCGTCGGTGTTGGCGGCCTCGACCAGGACGAGGACGAGTTCGCCCTTCTTGATCTCCGTGTCGCCGAGCCGCATGTCCTCCATGGCCAGGCGGGGCAGCCCGTCGGCGATGGACAGGTTCACGCGCAGCAACTCGTCCACGGCCGCCGGTATCTTGCCGGGCTCCGCGCGCAACTGCTCCCACACCTCGGGGTGCTGAAGGAGCGTGAACACCGCCATGGTCAAGGCGCCCATGGTGGAGATGACCCCGGCGCCGAACATGGTGACGCCGACGGTGGCGAGCATGGCGTCCGTGAGGTGCGCATAACCGGGGTCACGGCGGAGGGCGGCGAGTTCGGCCAGGAGCCCGTCGGTGGCGGGGTCGTTGAGCCGCCCGGTCATGTAGGCGATGTCCCGGTCCCAGTTCAGGCGCGCCCCGGTGATGGGGCATGCCGAGTTCATGAACGCGATGTCGAGGCTGGACGCCAACAGTCGTGCGTCGTCGCGGGGGATGCCGAGGATGTGGCAGTGGAGGTGTTCGGCGTAGGGGTTGGCGAACTGTCCGCGCAGGTCGACCGGCGGGCCGTAGTCGAGGATGCCGTCGACCAGGTGGGCGGCGTGGTCGGTCATCCACTCCGTCAGGCCGCCGGCCTTGGGATTGATCGCCTTGAGCACGGCCTTCCGCAGACCGGCGCCGGTGATGTTGCCCATGTTGTTGACCACCTCGGGCGGGATGGTCAGCGCGTACTGCCGGGGAACGCCGGGGGCGGACGTGTCCTTGAGACTGAAGCGGGGGTCTTCGAGTACCTGCTTGCACAGTTCGTAGGAGGAGACCAGCCACGCCTCGTCCCCGGCGATGGTGCGCACCCGCGTGACCGGGGTGGCGCGAAGCCGCTCGATCTCCGGGGGGAGGCGGTCGCCGCGTGGGGAGAACGGGAAGTCGATCAGGGTCGGGGCGGTCGTCACTGGTCGCGTCCTTCGGTGAGGGTGCCGGCGGGGGTTATCACGGCGTGGCCCTGGTTGCGCGTGGCGCGCAGACCATGCCCGCGTGAGTAGAGGAGATCGGCCATCGGCAGTGCCTGGTGGTAGCAGTTGAGCGATGAGGGGACGCCCATGATCGCGGGGGTGTCGATGAACAGCGGCGCCTCGGCGCAGACGTAGTCGAGGCAGACCCGACGCTGACGGTCCGTGGGCTGCTGCCCGTTGAGAACCTTGCTGGTGAGGAACCGGACCACGAGCTGGTCACAGACGCCGCGGAACGCCGGGTCGGTGGACAGCCGATCATCGAGGCTCTCGCGGATCACGCGATAGGCGGGGATGTCCAGCAACGCGGACATGGGGCGCCCGCGGAGCCTGGTGCCGTCCGGGTCGAGCGCGGCAACGGCGGCGGTCACCTTGGCCCGTACGCCGCGCAGGTTCTTCACGGCCTTGCGCTGGGCGTCGACGGCCGGATATCCGAGCGCCTCGTACATGTCGGCGACATGCAGGTCCGTGTAGATGAGATCGACCTGACGGAAGTTCTCCACCCCCCAGGAGGCGAGGCTGAGGACTCGCTGATGGGTGAAGTAGGAGTTCCCCGGAGAGATGCCGATGACGGCGTGATCACCTTCGTCGGTGATGACTTGGCAGTGCGGGGTGTACGGACGGACGTGAAAGATCTCGGTCGCTGTCGTCAAGAGACGATGTCCCTACGTGCCGCTAGTCCCTGGGAACCCCGTGTTCCCGGTGTGGCGGCGACACCGAAAACCTACCCGACTGTCGGTTCTGGAGGGGGCCGAACCAGGCGGTAACTCGCAGGTCAGGCGCCTGATTGCGTTCATATGGCGTTCACAGGCGCGGCCCGCTGATCGCGCGTGAACGCGTCGCGATGCTGCTCAGGCCGAACCCTTGGGCCGGGGAAGGCAAGACGCGGCGCGGCGGGTGAGCCGGTGCGCAGGGTGGCCGGTCGGTCCACCGGGTCGCGACGGCGACCGATCTCGAACAGCCCCCGGGACCGTCGATACGTGGGGGATGTTCAGGCGCTGTGGCCGAGGTGGACGAGGGGGCGGGACCAACTGCGCAGCTCCGCCTTGTCCTTGAAGTTGCCGATGCTGGTGTCCATCGGGGTGTCGGTGTACTGGTGGAACAGCCACGGGTGCTGGATGTCGGGCTGCCCCGGCTTGCCGTTGTATTCGGCGATCCACAGTCCGTCGCCGGCGAAGGAGGTGGTGTCGCGGTTCTCCCAGAAGTCCCGGTTGCAGTAGAGGAGCGTTTTGTGGCCGGGGGCGGACGTCCGTACCTGCCTGAGCCAGCTGTCCTTCCACGCACCGGAGACGCCCGGGTCCTCCCAGTCGAGAACGAGGATGTCCCCATCGGCCAGGTTGATCTGGGAGAGGAAGTAGTCGGCCTGGGGCTTCATCGGCCCTGGCCGGGCGAAGTGATAGAAACCGGTCACCAGGCCGGCGTTGCGCGCGGTCCTGCGCTGACCGGTCCACTTGGGGTTCGTGTAGCTGGTCCCCTCGGTGATCTTGATGAACACGAAATCGCTGCCGGATGTCTTGTATCCCTCCGGCTGGGACGACGATACGTCGATTCCTTTGATGGTCATGGCCGTCTTCTTGCTCGCCGTGGTCCCTGCCTCCGGGCCGGGGACTTCGCCGCCCGGAGGTCGATTTCATTCTCCCGCCGTGCCGCGGCCGACGCACCTGGATCACGCGCCGGCGGGCGTGGATCTCCGTGGTGACAACGCCTGTTGGTTGTTCCGTCAACCGCTTTCGCCGGGCGGAAGCGCAGCCGCGAACACAGGGGTCAGAAGGCGATCGTCCACCCTTCGCGCCGGCCCTGCTCCCCGGTGTAGGACACTCCGTGGACGTTGATTCCGGCGGGGTCGAGCAGGGTGATCGTGCCGCCGAGGTCGGCGAGTTGGAACCCGTTACCGCCTGGGACGGCGACGGTGGCTCCGGGTGCCACCTGCTGTGCGGGCAGCGGGAGCCGGTGGCCCTGCTGGTCGGCCAGCTGCCAACCCGCCAGTTCGACGGGTGCGGGAGAGGCGTTGAGCAGGGTGACGGACTCGGCTTCCGGTGCCGGGCCGGCGGGCTTGACGAGGGCCGCCACGATGCGCAGCGGCGCCGCGCCGGCGCCGGACACCGGGGCCGCGGTCGGAATGGTGTGGCCGGTGGTGTCGTCGGTGTGCCAGGACTGGGACTGGAAGGCCAGGAAGATGGCGACCCAGCGCGTTTCGGCGGGCAGGTGGATCAGCAGTCCGCCGTCCTGCCAGACCCCGTCGTCGACGCGGAACCGCCCGCTGTTGCCCTGGTTCATGTGCATGTCGTGCACACCGTTGCCCGGCAGGAAGTGAAAGACCTCGTCGGGGACGGATGGTTCGGGGCCGAACCGCTGGCCGAAGGCGTAGACCTCCATCGTGGGATCGGCGATGGCGCGTTGTACGTAGTGGTCCAGCAGGTCGGCGAGATCGTTGTTCGCGCCGGGGAGATCCGCCGGCAGCACCCGCATCGAGGACGGGACGAACATGTTGCCGCGGATGTAGTCGAGGCTGGCGCTGCCCGACCGGGACGGCAGCGTCGTCCAGCCGCTGCCGGCGGCCGGAAGGAGCTGCGTCAGCGGATGGCGGAAGTCGTCATCGGCCAGGTACAGCAGCTCGGGTGGGGACTGTTGGGACAGGACGTTCACCGCCGCGCGGTAGTGGGTGCCGGCGTTGTCGGTGAGGTGGATCTGGTAGTGCGGGGTGCCGGTGCTTCCCTCGCGGCGCCGGTCGACGGCGCGGCCCGCCAGCACACCGTAGAAGTCGATGGGCATGGTGTCGCCTCCGAGCCGGGGCGGCCCCCGTGCCGGGGGCTATGCGGGCTGCAACTGCTGATGGAACGCCTTCCGGGCCACGTCGTCGTCGGCGGGGAGGATGGCGCCCCGCCATGCCTCGGCTCGTGCTTCGGCGTCGGCGGGCCCGGCGGCACGGCCTGCCGGACCGGGGGTGACGAGATGCGCCGCGTACGGCGACCGGGGGTGGGCGGCCAGTACTTGCACCCGGCCGTCGCCGGAGCCGCGGGGGGCGACCGGAACCACCGCGACCGGCAGGCCCTTCGGGTCCGTCACGAACAGCTGGAAGTCGTCGTAGCGGAAGTGGTCGATGTCCACGATCGGCTTCGGGTAGTGGTGGTAACCCGCCGCCGCCGGCAGGACACCGGTGTGCGCGCCGGCGGGCAGCGGAACCGAGGCGTTGAATATCGAATCCGTCCACTCGGCCACCTGGTCGGCGGTCTGTATCGGGGTGTTGAGCAGCCGTTCGCCGTCGTCGTAACCGAGGCTCACGTAGCCGGGCAGGGTGTCCGGGAAGGCCGCGATCACGCGCAGGGCGTATTGCCGCATGCGGTCCACCTTCGCAGGGTCCGCGCAGAACTGCGCCGACCACTCGATGCCGAGCGGCAGGATGATGCACATCCAGCCCTTGGTGTCCTTGAGCCACATGCCGGCCCCGTGATGGTCCTGATACGGACCGGGCGCGAACGGCCAGTCGTCCATCGTGCCGACAAGTTCATTCATCAACTTGCGGCTTGCCACGAACTGCGGGCTGTCGGTGCGCGGGGGGTGGTCCGCCACGGAGATGGTCCATGGCTCGTCTTCGTGTTCGGTGTGTGTCGATGGCGCGGTGTTCATGGTGATCTCCACGGGGGCCTGGGAAAGCCGTGACGCGTGAATGAGCTTGACGCGCAGGCTTGATGTGCAGGAGAGGGAGCTGAGTCCCGCGGTGCCGCATTCGTCCGGCACGCGTGAGAATGGTCCTGTGGGGGAGATTTTACGCCTGCTGCGGGGGCGTCGGAAGGGATGTCTGCCCGAGCCAACTACCCGTTGACGTACCGGTCGGTGGGGTCTCGCGCGGGCGTGGGCCCCGGTGGCTCAGGCGCCGGGGGCGCCGGTGCGGAGGCCGTCCATGACGAGGTCCAGAAGGCGGCCGGCGCGCGACTGCCAGTCGCCGTGCGGGTCGAGCTGCCAGAGGCCGGAGATGGCGAGCAGGAAATCGTCGGGGGTGACTCCCGGGCGGAGGGTGCCGGCCTCCTCGTTCGCCGCCAGCAGGAGGGAGACGGCCGAGGTCAGTGGGCCGTGGGCGAGCCCGACGAGCGTGCCGTGGGTGCCGACGGCCTTGCGCAGGGCGGCGGCAAGACCCGCCTTGGCCATGGCGTATTGGGCGAGCCGGTCCATCCATTCGCGCAGGGCCCGGTCGGGCGGCTGGGCGGCGAGGAGGTGGGCGGCGGCGTCGCAGACCTGCTGGACCTCGTGGCGGTAGACCTCCAGGACCAGCGCCTCGCGGTCGGGGAAGTTGCGGTAGAAGGTCCCCTGGCCGACGCCCGCCTTCTTGGCGATGGCGCTCAACGGGGCGTCGGCCGCGCGCGTCAGCTCGGCCAGTGCCACTTCCAGGATGCGGTCGCGGTTGCGCTGCGCGTCCGCGCGCAGGGGTGCGCCGTGAGGGCGTTGCACTCGTCCTCCTGCCTGGATACGCGGCCGGTCCGGGCCGGTCCGGTCCGGTCTTGATGAGTCTTCTCGGTGGGCGGTCTCGGCGAGTGGTCTCGGCGAGTGGTCTCGATGAGCGGTCTTGATAAGCGGACAGCTGTCCGGTAGGTTCCCAGGACAACGGACAGTTGTCCGTTTAAGGCCACCATAGCGGCAGACGGGGCGGTGGATACGGTCGGTTGGAGTCCGGGGGCCACCGCGGCCCGGCCGCCACCGCGCATCCGGCGGCCGGTACCCACTCCGGCGCCGCTGCGCACCGCACCGCACCACGCCCGCCCCTCCCGTAGTCCGCACGGTCACCGGCATCGCCCCGCCCGGGGCGCTCGTCCGGCGGGCCGGCACGCTCCACGTCCCGGTCGACCGCGGCGGGCATCACGCCGGCGCCCGCCGCGCCCCCTTCACGCGAAAGAAGGCTGATCATGGCCCAATCGACGGCCGGCGCCATCACCCTGAACATCAACGGCGAGAAGCACACGCTGCCCGTCGACCACCGCACCACCCTGCTCGACGCGCTGCGCGAGCGCCTCGGCCTGACGGGCACGAAGAAGGGCTGCGACCAGGGGCAGTGCGGCGCCTGTACGGTGCTCGTCGACGGCCGCCGGGCGGTCTCCTGCCTCCAGCTCGCGGTGGCCGCCGAAGGGCGGGAGATCACCACCATCGAGGGCGTCGCGGACGGTGCGCGGCTGCACCCGGTGCAGCAGGCGTTCCTCGACCTCGACGGCTACCAGTGCGGCTACTGCACACCGGGGCAGATCTGCTCGGCGATCGCGGTGATCGAGGAGCACGCGGCGGGCTGGCCCAGCGCGGCCACCGCAGACGTACGGCCCGAAGCCGGGGTGCCCCAGCTGACCGCCGACGAGATCCGGGAGCGGATGAGCGGCAACCTGTGCCGGTGCGGCGCGTATGTGGCGATCGTGCAGGCGGTCGCGCGGGCCGCGGCGGACACCGGGCGGCCGGTGGGCGCGGCGGACGCGGAGAACGCGGAGGATGCGGCATGAGGGAGTTCGGCTATCGGCGGGCGTCCGACGTCCAGGGCGCCGTCGCGCTGCTCGGCGCCGCGCCCGAGGCGCGCTATCTGGGCGGTGGCACCAATCTCGTCGACCTGATGAAGACCGGGGTCGAGCGGCCCGCGCTGCTCGTCGACGTACGGGAGCTGCCGCTCGACCGGATCGAGGCCACGGACGCCGGCGGGCTGCGGATCGGCGCGACCGTCACCAACAGCGATCTCGCGGCCCACCCCGAAGTGCGGCGCCGCTACCCGGCGTTGGCGCAGGCCGTGCTGGCCGGCGCCTCGGGCCAGCTGCGCAACATGGCCACGGTCGGTGGCAACCTGCTCCAGCGCACCCGCTGCGGCTACTTCACGGACGTGACCAGGCCGTGTAACAAGCGGGCCCCCGGAAGCGGTTGCCCCGCCGTCGAGGGCGAGCACCGTCACCACGCGATCCTCGGGGCCTCCGCGCACTGCGTGGCCGTCCACCCCTCCGACATGGCGGTGCCGCTGGCCGCCTTCGACGCCGTGGTCACCTACGAAACGGCGGACGGGCCGGGCGAGTTGCCGCTCGCGGAGTTCTACCGCCCGGTGGGGGACACCCCGCACCTGGAGACCGCGCTGCCGGCCGGCGCGCTCATCACCGGCGTCACCCTCCCGCCGGCCCCGGTCGCTGCCCGCTCCCGCTACCGCAAGGTGCGCGAGCGCGCCTCGTACGCGTTCGCCATCGGGTCGATCGCCGCCGCCCTCGACGTCCGGGACGGTGTCGTGCACGAGGTCCGGCTCGCCCTCGGGGCGGTCGCGTCCCGGCCCTGGCGGGCCCGGCAGGCCGAGCGGTTGCTGACCGGGGGGCCGGTGAGCGCCGAGGCGTTCGCGGCCGCCGCGGACGCCGAACTGGCAGCCGCCCAGGCGCTGCCCGACAACGGTTACAAGGTGACACTGATGCGCAACCTCGTCATAGCCGCACTGTCCGAGCTGTCCCTACCGCCCATGGCATCAGGGGTGGCCGGGGCGGCGACCGACCGGAGCGGGGAGGCCGCCCGATGACGACCACGACCACCGGACGGCTCGCGCTGGTGGGGGCCGTCGGCACCGCGCACACCCGCGTGGAGGGCCGGGACAAGGTCACCGGGGCGGCCCGCTACGCCGGCGAGATCCCGTTCGCCGAACTCGCCCACGGCTGGCTGGTGTTGTCCACCATCGCCCGCGGCCGGATCCGTGCCGTGGAGACCGCGCCGGTGCTGGCGATGCCCGGCGTGCTCACCGTGCTGCACCACGGGAACGCCCCGCGCGTCGACGGGGACTACACCGGCCCCATGGGGCCGCCCGACCCGGCGATCCTGGTCTTCCAGCACGACCGGGTGCCGTGCGCCGGCTGGCCGGTGGCGCTGGTCGTCGCCGAGACCTCCGAGCAGGCCAGGGAGGCCGCCGAGGCGCTGGTGGTCCGGTACGACGAGGAGCCGCACGACATCGCGTTCGCGGCCGGGCGCCCTGGTACGTACACCCCGGCGGACACTCCCCGGGCGGCGGCGGAGCAGCAGAAGGGGGACCCGGTCGCCGCGTTCGCCGCGTCCGCGGTCGTGGTGGACGCGGAGTACACCACACCCGAGGAGCACCACAACCCGCTGGAGCCGCACGCGGCGGCGGCGCACTGGGACAACGGCCGGCTCGACGTCGTCGACTCCAACCAGGGCAGCGTCTTCGTGGCCCAGGAGCTCGCCAAGCTGTTCTCCCTCGACCCGGGCGCGGTCCGGGTGCGCTCCGAACACGTCGGCGGTGCCTTCGGGTCCAAGGGGACCCGTCCGCACCAGGTGCTCGCGGTGATGGCGGCGACCGTCCTGCACCGCCCGGTCCGCGTCGTGTTGACGAGGCGTCAGATGTTCTCGCTGGTCGGCTACCGCAGCCCGACCGTGCAGCGGGTCCGGCTCGGCGCCGACCCCGACGGGCGGCTGCGGGCGCTCGACCACGAGGCGCAGAACCTCACCTCGACCCAGCGGGAGTTCGTCGAGCGGAGCGCGGACCCGGCGCGGGTGATGTACGACGCCGACGCGCACCACACCGTCAACCGCGTGGTGCGGCTCGATGTGCCGACCCCGACCTGGATGCGCGGCCCGGGCGAGGCGCCGGGCTCGTTCGCGCTGGAGTCCGCGCTCGACGAACTCTCCGAGAAGTGCGGGGTGGACCCGATCGCCCTGCGCATCCGCAACGAGCCCGCCGCGGGCCCCGTCTCCGGGCTGCCGTTCAGCAGCCGCAACCTGCTCGCCTGCTACGAGGAGGGCGCCCGCCGGTTCGGCTGGGCGGACCGGGACCCCCGTCCGGGCATCCGCCGCGAGGGGCGCTGGTTGCTCGGGACCGGTATGGCGGCGGCCTCGTTCCCCTCCGGAGCCGCCCCGTCCACGGCGTCCGTGACGGCGGAGGCCGACGGCACGTTCACCGTGCGCATCACCGCCGCGGACATCGGGACCGGGGCGCGGACCGCGCTGACCCTGATCGCCGCGGACGAGTTGGAGGTGGCACCGGACCGCATCCGCATGAGGATCGCGGACAGCGACTTCGGACCGGCGATGATCGCCGGCGGCTCGATGGGCACCCGTTCCTGGGCCTGGGCGGTCACCGTCGCGGCCCGCGACCTGCGTGGCCAACTGGCCCTGGGCGGCGGCGTTCCGCCGCAGGGGATCACCGCGCGGTCGGACACCGCGGAACTGATCGGCACGTTGCCGGCCCGGGAACGGCACTCCTTCGGCGCCCAGTTCGCCGAGGTGGCCGTGGACGTCACCAGCGGCGAGGTGCGGGTACGGCGGATGCTCGGCATCTTCGCCGCCGGCCGGATCGTCAACCCGCTGACCGCGCGCAGCCAGCTCATCGGCGGCATGATCTGGGGGCTCTCCATGGCCCTGCACGAGGAGGCGGTCCGCGACGACGTCTCGGGCGGCCACGTCGGAGCGGACCTGGCCTCGTACCACTTCGCGTCGAACGCCGACGTACCGGTCGTCGAGGCGGACTGGGTGGACGACCCGGACGACGAGGACCCGGTCGGCATCAAGGGGATCGGCGAGATCGGCATCGTGGGCGCCGCGGCGGCGATCGCCAACGCGGTCTGGCACGCGACCGGTACCCGCCACCGGCACCTGCCGATCCGCCCGGACCGCATCCTTTGCGCGACCCCCGGCCCGCATCGGCCGACCACCTGAGAGAGCCTTCGTCCACGGGACGTTGGGGCGGCGTTCCGTGTCCCCGATCTCCCCCTTGTCGCGCCTGAGCCCGGAGCCTTCCGTCCCGCCCGCCGTCGCTCATGTGGCGCCCCCGCACGTACGGGGCGCCACCGCGACGTCACGAAGCCGGGCGCGGGCGGGCGGGTGTACCGCAAGCCGCTGACCGGACCCGGTGCGACGGAAGGCGCGGCCCGGGGCCGGCAAACGGAGTTGACGCCCCGGGGTGCGCCCGGGTTTCCTGCTGCGATGTCTGACCTGCGCATCACACAACCGGACGGCGACGCCGGGTTCGCGGACTGGCGGCACGTCCACAACGTGATCATCCCGACCCATGTGCTGTCCCTGGACGACGTAAGGGAACGCGCCCGGAGGAACCACCTGGAGGTGGCCTACCTCGGGGATGTCCTCGTGGGGTGCAGCACCGTGCGCCCGCCGGTGGACGACCCGGCGACCGCCACGGTGATCGCACGGGTGCTCGCCACGCACCGCGGCCGGGGGTTCGGCGGGGAACTGTATGCGCGCGGTCTGCGGCGGGCGCGCGAACTCGGCGCCGAGGCGATCGAGACCGTCGTGCTCTCCTCCAACGGGGACGGTCTGCGGTTCGCCCTGAAGCACGGGTTCACCGAGACGGAGCGCTATCTGCTGCCCGGTGACACCGTCCCCTGGATCGACCTGCGGCTTTGCTGAGTACGGGGCGCCAGTGGCGTGGCGCCCGGGGGCCGGTGGCGTGGCGCCCGGGGGCCGGTGGCGGCGGCCGGCCGTCGGCCCTCCTGGCAACGCCCTTTCGGACATGGTCCAAAGGAAGCCGTGGTCGTCAACTGCCCTGGTCACGGTGCCCGTTCGCCGTGGTGGGGGAGCCGCCCATCATCCCCAGCATCGCCCGCCCGCCGGTGCGGAGGAACCGCACCAGAAGGGCGGCGGCGAGGAGGAGGAAGGCGATGTTGAGCCAGCTGGTGTAGTTCCAGGAGACACCCTCCATGGGGACCCTGGCACGGGCCTGGTCGGGGACGAGGCCGAGCGCGCGGAAGGCGAACTCCACGACGTAGCCGGCGGTGACCATGGCGGCGTAGAAGGTGCCGAGGAGGAAGAGCGCCATCCGGCCGCCGTAGTACTTCCGGTAGATGTGGAGGATGGGCAGGATCAGCAGGTCGGCGAAGACGAACGCCACGACGCCGCCGAAGCTGATGCCGCCCTTCCACAGCACGACCGCGAGCGGCACGTTGCCGATGGAGCAGACGAACGAGGCGATGGCGACCAGCGGGCCGATCAGCGGCCCCCACACCGCGGACGCCACCGGATGGCCGGCGAAGAAGAAGGAGCGCCAGAAGGAGTCCGGCACCCAGGCGGCGATCGCCCCGGCGACGACCAGGCCGGCCACCAGGTCGCGCAGGATCGCCGCCCACTCCATGACGAAGACGTGCGCGGTGGCGGTGAACCCCTCGGCGGAGAACAGCCGCCGGGCGAACGAGCCGTGGCGTCGTACCGACATGTCCATCGCGGCATGGCCCTCCATCGAGCCGGCCAGCCCGCGGTTGGCCTGCGCGCGCGCCTCGCGCAGCAGTCCCGCGGGCAGCAGCAGCCGGAACAGCACCGCCAGCGCGACGATCATGATGGCGCCGCCGGTGAACTCCGCCGCGGTGAACTGCCATCCCATGAGCAGGGCCAGGATGACGCCGAGTTCGACGACCAGGTTGGTGGAGGCGATCTCGAAGGCCATCGCGGCGGTGAAGTGCGCGCCCTTGCGGAACAGCGAGCGGGCGAGCGCGACCGCGGCGTACGAGCAGGAGGACGAGGCGACGCCGAGCCCGGCGGCGATCGCGAGCGTGCGGGGGCGGTCGTCGCCGAGCAGCGCGACGACGGTGGACTTGCGAACGAGTGCCTGGACCACGGCGGACAGGGCGAAGCCCAGGATCAGCGCCCAGGTGATTTCCCAGGCCATGGAACCGGCGATCGACAGGGCGTGCAGTACGGCATGCATGGGTGAAGCCTTACCCTCCGGACCGCGGATGCCGCCCCCGGGACACGCCCTCCCCGCGAGCCGGTCGCCCGTACGCGGCTCGTGCCGATCTTGGGCCGGGGGTCGCGACCTGCTGGAGTGGCACGGTCCGGGGCGGCGGTCGTAGCGTGTCGGCAGAAGGGCAACGACCGCCCCGCGGGGGAATGCTCGTACCGTGACGAACACCGCACCCTGCGTCGCAGCCGGTAGCCACCCTTGCGAAGCGGCTGAGGAGCGGATATGCGAGCCCACAGAACGACGGCAGCACTCATGGTCTGTGCCGGGGCGGCACTCGCGACGGCCACGGCGGCGCCCGCGTCCGCTGCCCCCGACCCGCCCCCGCGAGCCCGCGTGGCGGTCGTCGACTGCACCGGCAACACCCAGGTCCGCCCAGGCGAGTTCATGCTCGCCTGCGGCGACGGCAACAACGTCCTCACCTCGCTGCGCTGGTCGCGGTGGCAGCCGCAGGCCGCGCTCGCCGAGGGAACGGACATGGTCAACGACTGCAAGCCGTACTGCGCTGCGGGCCACTTCCACGGCTACGCGGTCCACGTACGCCTCGCGCACCCACAGCAGCGGACCGGTCACCCTGGGCAGTGGCACTTCACGCAGGTGACGCTGACCTACTCCGGCAGCCGACCGGCCGACACCCCCGCCGTCGTCACCTCCCGGCTCTGGGGCTGACCCGCGCCATCGCTCCGGCCGCGCGGTGACCTCAACCGGCCTGCCGGGTCGAGCAGTTCACTGCGGGGGGCGGAATGCCACCCTCGCCCACGGCCGTCGGCGGCGGGGTTGTGCACGGCGGGACCGGCGGCCTGTAGGCCGGTGGCCGGGGCGCGCCCGGTCACCGGCTCGCCTTCTGTGTCAGAGGGTGCGTCCGAACAGGTCCAGCAGCGCGCTCCAATGACGCGTGTCCGCCTCGGCGTTGTAGGCGGCGGTGTCCTTCTGGGTGTATCCGTGGTGGGCGCCTTCGTACAGCTCGCTGCTGTAGCGCACCCCCGCGGCGTCCAGCGCCTGCTCCAGGGCCTTGATCTGCTCGACCGGCATCGACGCGTCCTGGTCGGCGTGGCCGAAGTACAGCTCCGCCGTGATGCGGTCGGCGAGCAGGTGCGGACTGTCCTCGTCCTCGGTCACCAGCCGTCCGGTGTGGAAGGCGCCCACGGCGGCGATCCGGTCCGGGAAGGCCGCCGCGGTGCGGACACCGAGCGCGCCGCCCATGCAGTAACCGGTGGTGCCCACCGGGCCGTCGGCGACCAGCGGCGAGGCGGCCAGCCAGTCCAGATAGGCACCGGCGTCCCGCGTCGCCAGCTCGGGGGTGAGGCTCTGGATGAGCGGCATGAGCTGCCCGAAGATCTCGGGCCGCTCGGACGGGTCGATGTGCTCGGGCAGTTCCACCAACGGGGCGCGCCCCGCGCGATGGAGGACGTTGGGGACCAGCACCGTGTATCCGTGCCCGGCCAGCCGCCGGGCCATCTCCTGCAACGAGGGGCGCAGCCCGAAGGCGTCCATGTAGAGCAGGACTCCAGGGTGCGCTGCGCCGTCGTCGGGATGGGCGAGATACGCGTCGGCGGTGCCGTCCGGTACGGGGATGTCGAGGGATACACCGTTCACAGTTGCCATGTCCGTACCTTTCATCGGGTTTCCCGGCGGGGCGCGAGAGGCGCGCCACCGGCGCGCCGGCTGCGATGCACGGCGCGGATTCCCACACGGTAGCCCGCGCCGCGCGCACCACCCGACGGGGGAGTGGCCCGGTGGCCGGTTCCGAACGCACCCCGGCCGAGCGCCCCCGGGCCCGGACCGCCCCGGAGCCGGCACCCCGTCAATCAGCCTGGCACCGACGCCCCTTGACCATCCGCCCCGCGCCCCTCACTTCTGCGGTTCGCGCGCCGCCGCCACGATCCGCTCCAGGGCCGCGGCGTGTCGCTGGAACGCCCACCGGCCGTGCGCGGTGAGCCGGACGTGGGTGTGCCGCCCCGTAGGGTTCCGGGTCTTGCGCACCTCGACGTAACCGGCTTCCGTCAATGCGGCGACCTGCTTGGACAGGGCCGAGTCGCTGGTCCCCACCCTGTCCCGTACGAAGCCGAACTCCACCCAGTCGGCCGGGGCCAGCAGCGCGAGAACCGAGAGCCGGGCCGGTACGTGCAGGAACTCGTCGAAGTCCGGGTCCATCAGCCGTGGCCGTCCCGGCGCGTGATGGCCCTGACGATCGGGCGGGTCGCATACCCGGCCACCAGGGTCGCCACGGCCGCGACGGCCCCGGCGACCATGCCGGGCTCCGGGAGTTTGAGCAGCCGGGCGCCGATCCCCGCCGCCACGAGGATCACGATGACGGCGCCCGCCACCCACAGCGAGAACGCCCACTCCGCGCTGGACGGCTTCCGGCGGACCGGGGCGCGCCGCTGCTGCACGAAAAGCGTGCCCGTCATCAGGCCGCTCGCCGTCAGGAGGATGAGGGAGCGCCAGGGGTTCGGCAGGTCGAAGGCCGCACTGATCGCGAACACCGTCAGCGCGGAAACGAGCGTGTAGCGGAGCTTGGAGCTGTGGCGCACATAGGCGTCACGGGTCTGCTCCTGGTGGTGGTGTATGGCGTCGAGCGCGGTCCGCGCGTCGTACGAGGTCATGGGTCCCCCTGGTCATCCTGGTCGTCCGAGGTACTTGCTCATGGAGAAAGTACCACCTTCTTTCCTGGAGGGAAAGAAGGTGGATGCCCGGGGGACCCCACCGCTGAGGGTGCTCAGGCGGCCCGCTCGTCGGGGCCCAGCCGCTCGAAGGAGACCGGGAGTTGGTCCGGGCCGCGCAGGATGGCGTTCTCCCGGTACGGCGGCGGATCGGCGACCAGGCGCGGTGACGCCAGCCGGCGGGCCAGTGCGGTGAGCGCGATCTGCGCCTCCGCGCGGGCCAGGGTGGCGCCGATGCAGTAGTGCAGGCCGCCGCCGAAACCGAGATGGGTGTTGTCCCGGCGGTCCGGGACGAACCGGTCGGGGTCCGGGAAGCGGCGCGGGTCGCGGTTGCCCGCGGCGAGCATCAGCCGGACCCTGGCGCCCCGCGGGATGGTGGTCCCCGCGATGTCGATGTCGGCCAGCGTGCTGCGCCCGGACATCTGCACCGGCGGGTCGTAGCGCAGCACCTCCTCCACGAGCGGGGTGGCGAGGTCGGGTTCGGCGCGCAGCCGGGCCAGGGCGTCGGGGTGGCGCAGCAGGGCGAGGGTGCCGTTGGCGATCAGGTTGACGGTGGTCTCGTGGCCGGCGATCAGCAGCAGCCCGAGCGTGACCCGGAGGTCCACCGGCCCCATCCCGCCCTCCGGATCCGTGCCGGACATCAGGCCGGACAGCAGATCGTCACCCGGGGCGGCCCGGCGCAGCGCGATGAGACCTTCGAGGTACTGAACCAACTCCTCACGGGCCTGCTGGAGTTCGCGGAGTTCCTCCTCGGTCTGGGTGTCGATGGGGTCCAGTCCGCGGGTGAGCCGGCGGGCGAGGCCGCCGAAGACGGCCTCGTCCTCGCGGGGTACGCCGAGCAGTTCGCAGATCACCGTGACCGGCAGGGGGTAGGCGAGGTCGGCGACCGCGTCGAGTTGCCCCGGCTGTTCACCGCGGTGCGCGTCGAGCAGCCGGGCGACGAGGGTTTCGAGGTGGTCGCGCATGCCCATGATGCGCGGGATGAACTGCTGGGTGACCAGACGGCGCAGCTGGTCGTGTCGCGGCGGGTCCAGGACGAGCAGGCTCCTGAACGCGGGCGCCGGTGCGTCGGGGTTGAGCCGGTCGGCGCTGATCCGCGGATCGTGCAGCAGCTGCGAGATCTCCTGGTGGCCGCTGACGAGCCAGGTCCCGTCGTCCATGCAGGTCACCGGCTGCCGGAGCATCCGCGTGTAGTACGGGTAGGGGGTGGCGCGGTTCTCGTACCGCAGGACGTGGGCGAACAGACCGGTGGCCGTGTCGGGCAGGGTCGTGGTCATGGGGGTGCTCCCTACGGGTGGGCGACCGGGGCCGGGGTGGCGGCTGCCGGGGTGTGGGTGTCGTGGCCGCGCAGGCCGCCGGGCTCGTCCCCGGCGAGGCGCGCGAACTCCGCGTCGACGGGACGGAGTTGCGGCGGGCCGTCCGGCGCGTTGAGCACCGGCGGGAACGGCGCCCGGGCCTCGATGAGCGCGGCGTAGCCGTCCAGGACGCGCGGCGAGTCCACCGCGACGGCCGCGACCAGCCGGCCGCGGAGCCCGTAGGCGGCCACGAACCGGCTCTCGTCCAGGGCTCCTTGGGTGACGGCGACCTGGTCGGCGAGGTGCGGCAGCCCCACGGACTTGAGGTTGACCCCGAACTGGTTGGACCAGAAGGCGGGCAGCGCCCGGTGGACGCGGTGGTCCGGTGAGGCGTGCGTCATGTTGTACGCGGCGGTCCGCGCCTGCGCCACGGCGTTGTCCCAGTGGTCCAGGCGCAGCAACTGCCCCGGGAAGAGCGGGTGCGGCCAGCGGGCGATGTCACCGGCGACGAACACGTCCTCAACGGCCGCCCCGTCGGCGCCCAGCGCCCGGCAGCCGCCATCGCACACCACTCCGCGGTGGTCGGCGGCCAGCCCGGAACCCGCCAGCCACTCGGTGTTGGCCGGTGCGCCGGTGGCGACCACGGCCACCTCGGCGTCCACCGCGGTGCCGTCGGACAGCCGGGCGCGGCGCAGCCTGCCGTGGGCATCGCCTTCCAGCGCACGGACCGTGGTGTGCAGCCGCAGGTCCACCCCGGCGGCGCGGTGCCAGCCGGTGGCGACGCCGCCGATCACACCGCCCAGCGCGCTCGCCAACGGAGCCGCGCCGCGCTGCACCACGGTCACCTCCAGCCCCAACTCCCGACAGCCCGAGGCGACTTCGCCACCGGTGAAGCCGCCGCCGATGACCAGCACCCGGCGCGGGCCGGTGGCCAGCGCCGTGCGCAGCCGGTCGGCGTCGTCCCGGCCGCGCAGCGTGTGCACACCCGCCAGGCCGCCGCCGGCCGCGTCGGGCCACGGCCGGGCGCGGGTGCCGGTGGCGATCAGCAGCCGGTCGAAGTCCACCCGCCGCCCGTCGGCCAGCACCACCTGGCGGCCGGGTATGTCCAGCCGGGTCGCGGCGGTGCCCAGCAGCCACCGCGCGTCGATGTTCCGCACCCGGGGCAGGGTGATGCGGTCGGTGGTCAGCCGGCCGGACAGTACCGCCTTCGACAGCGGCGGCCGGTCGTAGGGTTCGTGGGGCTCGTCGCCGATGAGGGTGAGATCCCCGCCGAACCCCTCGTCCCGCAGCGCCTCGGCGGCGCGCAGCCCGGCCAGCGAGGCGCCCACCACCACGATGCGGCCGGCACCGGCCCGGCGGGGCGTGCTCACGGCGGTCACCGGTCCCGCTCCGAGGACAGCGGCGACGGCTCGGTGGCGCCGCTCAGCGTGATCGCCTGCACGGGGCAGGCCGCCGCGGCGCGCGCCACCTCGCGGTGCGCGCCGGCGTCGGGTGCGTAGTCGTACTCCAGCGACTCCTCGCCGTGGAAGCGGAAGACCGCCGGCGCGGCGTAGACGCACTGTCCGTAGCTCTGGCACCGGTTGAGATCCACCACCAGCCGCAGGGTCTCCGGCGGGGCTTGCGTGGTCATCTTTCTCCCTCTCCTCGCTGCTCGGCGCGGTCCTGCCCGGCATCTGCGGGCCGACGGCGCAGGGATCCGTCATCGCGATCGCAATTCAAATAGTGACTGCTATAGGAACTGTACTCGCTATCCGAACATTGACATAGTGATCGCTATCCGAATAGCCTCAGCGATATGACCAGCGAGCACGATGCACCCCGACGGCAGCGCCTGACCCGCGCCGAGGCCAAGGCCCGTACCCGGACGCTGCTGCTGGACGCGGCGGCGCGGATCTTCGCCCGCAAGGGCTTCACCGGCGCCTCGGTGGAGGAGATCGCCGAGGCCGCCGGCTTCTCCACGGGCGCGCTGTACTCCAACTTCGACAGCAAGGAAGCGCTCTTCCTGGAGTTGCTGTCCGACCGCCAGAACGACCGCATCGCGGAGGCCGCCCGCGCCCTGGACAGCCATGAGGCGGGCACCGGGGAGGCCGCCGCCGAGCTGGGCCGCCTGCTGATCGACGTCGCCGACAAGGACATCGACTTCGCCCCGCTCCAGGCCGAGTTCTGGCTGTACGCGGTCCGCAATCCGCAGGCGCTGGAGACGATGGCGGCCAAGCTGCGCGAACCCCGCCAGGCGCTGGAGCAGGTGATCAGCACGTCGCTGGCCGAGCGCGGCGCACCCGCGGAGGTCTCCGCCGAAGCCGTGGCCACCGTGGTCGCGGCACTGTTCCAGGGCCTGGTGCGGCTGCGGCGCCTCGACCCCTCAAGCGTGTCGGAAGAACTCTTCGCCCAGGCCCTGACCTGGTTGTTCGCCGGCATCGACGCGGCCGGTACGTCCACCGGCACCGATGACGACTGACCGCCGCGACCATCGCCGCCGCATCCGACAGTGCCCTCTCCTCCCGTCCTCCCGCGAAGGAGCAGCCCTTCATGAATCCGGCCCCCCACGCCTCCCGTGCGGCCGTCCTGCGATCACCCGGCGAGGCCCGGAAACTGCGGATTCGCTACGCCGTCGCCGGCGTCGTCATGGCGCTCACCTGGATGGGAGAGGGCGCCGAGCCGGCCTGGGCGCACGCCCTGCGCACCGCCGTGATCCTGCTGATCGTCCCGCCCCTGCTGCTGCGCTCCCACCGGCGTCTCACCCGGCAGGTGTATGAGGCCACCGACCCCCGTTGGGCCATCGCCCGGCTGGTCACCGTCCGGACGGCCATCGTCGCGGGCGCACTGGTGGCCGCCTACGTGATCGGCTGCCTGCTGGACCCGCACAGCGCACAGCCCGCCGCCTCCCTGGGCGTGCGGCTCCTGGTGGTCCTGCTGACGGTCCCGCTCCAGATCCGTCTGGCGCACCGCACTCGCACGAGCCAGGCGCATCCGTCCACCGCACCGGTCCTCTCGGCGCCCCGGCTGATCGCCGCGAAACTCACCCTCATCGTCGCCGCGCTGCTCGCCCAGGTGCTGCTCGACGGCGTCACGCACCACGCGGACGCGATCGTCGCGGTGGCGATCGCCGTCGCGGCGGTCGTCCTGGGCCCCAGGATCCACGCCCGCCTGCTGGTCACCCCGCCGGTCACCCGGAACGCCCCCGTGGACGCCACGGTGTGACTCCGGACGGTGCTGCCCGGCTGAGGTGCACACCAGCCGCGAAATGGCGTAAATGCGGGCGTAATTGGGCGTTTGAATCGGGCAAGTCGGTAGATAGTGCGCCCTGGTGCACCTCGGGTGCGAGGGGTGCGTTCCGCTTGGGAGGGGCTGTCTGAACGAGCGACTCGGCGGGGGGTTAGCATATGAGCGCCGCCTAGCTCGAAAGATAAACCTGTGACTGTCAACGAAGACTCGTTCACTGACTGGAAGAGCCGCGAGGAGATCGCGGAGTCGATGATCCCGATCATCGGGAAGCTGCACCGCGAGCGGGACGTCACCGTCCTGCTGCACAGCCGCTCCCTGGTGAACAAGTCGGTGGTCAGCATTCTCAAGACCCACCGATTCGCCCGGCAGATCGCCGGCGAGGAGCTCTCGGTCACCGAGACGCTGCCGTTCCTGCAGGCCCTCGCCGCGCTCGATCTCGGCCCCTCGCAGATCGACATCGGCATGCTCGCCGCGACGTACAAGACCGACGGCCGCGGTCTGGCGGTGGAGGAGTTCACCGCCGAGGCCGTCGCGGGCGCCACGGGCGCCAACAAGATCGAGTGTCGCGAGCCGCGCGATGTCGTGCTCTACGGTTTCGGCCGCATCGGCCGCCTCATAGCCCGTCTCCTCATCGAGAAGGCCGGCTCCGGCAACGGCCTGCGGCTGCGCGCCATCGTCGTCCGCGGGGGCGGGGACCAGGACATCATCAAGCGCGCCTCGCTGCTCCGCCGGGACTCCATCCACGGACAGTTCCAGGGCACGATCACCGTCGACGAGGCGAACGGCAAGATCATCGCCAACGGCAACGAGATCAAGGTGATCTACTCCGACGACCCGACGTCGGTGGACTACACGGCGTACGGCATCAAGGACGCCATCCTCATCGACAACACCGGCAAGTGGCGCGACCGCGAGGGCCTGTCCCACCACCTGCGCCCCGGTATCGACAAGGTCGTCCTCACCGCGCCGGGCAAGGGCGACGTCCCGAACATCGTGCACGGCGTCAACCACGACACGATCAAGCCGGACGAGCAGATCCTGTCCTGCGCCTCCTGCACCACCAACGCCATCGTGCCGCCGCTGAAGGCGATGGCGGACGAGTACGGCGTCCTGCGCGGTCACGTGGAGACCATCCACTCGTTCACCAACGACCAGAACCTGCTGGACAATTACCACAAGTCGGATCGCCGTGGCCGTTCCGCGCCGCTCAACATGGTCATCGCCGAGACCGGTGCGGCCTCCGCGGTCGCCAAGGCGCTGCCCGACCTCAAGGCGACGATCACCGGCAGCTCGGTCCGCGTCCCGGTGCCGGACGTCTCGATCGCCATCCTCAGCCTCCGGCTCGGACGCGAGACCACCCGCGAGGAGGTCCACGACTACCTCCGCAACGTGTCGCTGACCTCGCCGCTCAAGCGCCAGATCGACTTCACCACCGCCCCGGACGCGGTCTCCAGCGACTTCATCGGCTCGCGCCACGCCTCGATCGTCGACGCCGGAGCCACCAAGGTCGACGGCGACAACGCGATCCTCTACCTCTGGTACGACAACGAGTTCGGCTACTCCTGCCAGGTCATCCGGGTCGTCCAGCACGTCTCCGGGGTCGAGTACCCGACCTACCNTCGATCGTCGACGCCGGAGCCACCAAGGTCGACGGCGACAACGCGATCCTCTACCTCTGGTACGACAACGAGTTCGGCTACTCCTGCCAGGTCATCCGGGTCGTCCAGCACGTCTCCGGGGTCGAGTACCCGACCTACCCGGTGCCGGTGGCCTGACCCCTGCGGACCGCCCGGTCCGGCGTCCCGGCAGGCGGGGCGGCGTTCGGGCGGCGGCCGATGCCGTTCGGTACCGGTCGCCGCCCCAACTGCCGTCCCGCCCGCCGGCGTTCCCGGATCAGGGCGCCGTGCCCTCGCGGTGCGGAAGCAGGCCGACGACCAGGCCGAGGAGCCCCGCCGAGGCGCCGAGCGCGACGACGGCCGGCCACCCGGAGGCCGACCACGCGACCGAACCGGCCAGTGAGCCCGCCGCGATGCCCGTGAAGCGGAAGGTGAAGTACACGGTGTTCAGCCGGTTGTGCAGGCCGGCCGGGAGCGCGAACAGCACGGTCTGACTGACCGTCTGGCTGCCCCAGGCCCCGACGTCGAGCAGCACCACCCCGGCCACCAGCCAGCTCAGCGACGCACCGCCGGGCAGCAGCGCCAGCCAGCCGGCGATCACCAGCGTGACCAGGACGGCCAGCCCCCTCGCCCGGCCGTGGCGGTCGGCCATCCGCCCCGCCCACGGCGACACCAGCGCGCTGGCCGCCGCGACCAGCCCGAACAGCCCGATCCGGCTGGTGCCGTAGTGATACCGGTCGGCCAGCAGGAACGTCAGCGTGGTCCAGAAGGCGCCGAACGCGACACCGACCAGGGCGCCCGACCAGACCACCCGCGCGACCAGCGGCCGCGCGGCCAGCCGGGGCAGCGAGGCCAGAGCGGCCCGGTATCCGTCGCAGGCTCCCGGAGCCGGAGTCGGCGGCAGGTACCGGCGCAGCGCGAGAGCCAGGGCGAGCGTGAGCGCGCAGGAGACGGCGTAGACACCGCGCCAGCCGAGCAGGGTGGCCAGCGCGCCGGAGTAGGCGCGGGAGGCGAGGACGCCGACGAGCAGCCCCGCCTGCACGGTGCCCACGACCCGCCCCCGGGCCGCCCCCCGCTCCTCGGACAGGGCCACGGCCAGCGGCGTGACCAACTGCGGGACGGGGGACAGCAGACCGACTGCGAATCCGGCGGCGATCAGGAACCATGCCCCGGGAGCCAGCGCACACGCCGCGAGCGCCAGCGCGGAACTCGCGGTGAGGACCAGAATCAGCCGGCGGCGGTCGTGGCTGTCCCCGGCCGGCACCAGCAGCAGGATGCCCGCGGCGTACCCGAGTTGGGTGGCGGTGGGCAGGGCGCCCAGCAGGCCCGGGTCGGCGGACAGCGAGGTGGCGATCTCCTGGAGCAGGGGCTGGCTCAGGTAGACGTTGGCGGCCGTGACCGCGGCGGCCACGGCCAGTACGGGCACCTGGAAACGCGGCGGCCGTCCGGGCCGGGACCCGTACGGCGCCGCGGGGGAGAGCGGGAAGTGACGCATGCGGCCGAGGCTATGGAGGTGCCGCGTGGCAGACTTTCGCCGTACGGCCAGGTGATGTCGAGAGTGCGCCATGTTCGGAAAGAGCGAGAATCGGGACGACTACCAGGACGTGCCCCGGCCGGTCGCGGCGATGGCGCGCGACCTGCCCGACGGCCACCACATCCCGCCGCACTCCCACCGGCGCGCCCAGCTGATCTACGGCACGTCCGGCGCCATCACGGTGGGCACCGTGCACGGGACCTGGGTGGTACCGGCCAGCAGGGCGGCGTGGGTGCCCCCGGGCCTCACCCATGAGATGACCTGCGCCGGTCCGGTCGCCATGCGGACCCTCTACATCACCGGGGACGCCGCGGCCGGCCTCCCCGGCACGCCCACCGTCGTGTCGGTCTCCCCGCTGCTGCGCGAGCTGATCGACGAGGCGACGCGGCTGCCGGTGGAGTACCGGACCGGCGGCCGGGACGGCCTGGTCATGGAGCTGCTGCTCCGGGAACTCACCCCGCGCCCCGTCCGGGCACTGCACCTGCCGGCTCCGGACTGCCCCCGGCTCGCCGTCCTGTGCCGGGAGATCCGGCGCCGCCCGGAGCGCCGCTGGACGACGGAACAGGCCGCGGCCCAGGCGCACTTGAGCCCCCGCAGCCTGCAGCGCCAGTTCGCCGCCGCGACCGGTATGAGCCTGGGCCACTGGGTGCAGCAGGCGAAGCTGGTGCACGCGGTGGCGCTGCTGGCGAAGGGCGTTCCCGTCACCGCCGTCGCGCTGCGCGTCGGCTACGCCACCCCCAGCGCCTTCACCGCCATGTTCCGCCGCGCCCTCGGCACCACCCCCACCCGCTACTTCACCCCCTGACAGCCCCCACCGGCCGCACAACAGCCCCGCGGCCCTGACGCCGACCCGCTGGCCGCCCCCATGCGCAACGGCCGTCAGACGGGGAGCCGGGCCAGATTCGCCATGCCCTTCACGAGGTCCAAGGTGGCCGGCGTCTCGGCGAGTCCGGCATCGGCGTAGGCGCCCGCGGTCGCCGTGAAGAGCCGTTCGGGGTGGGCGCGGTCGCCGGCGCACTCCGCATGCACCCGGGCCGCCGCCTGCGACAGCGGAAGACCGTCCCGTGCCCAGGCCGTGGCCGCCGCCTGCACCTCGGCCAGGTACGCACGGAAGTCGCGGACCTCGGCCCGCCCCATCAGCGCCCCGTGCCCGGGCACGAAGGTCTCGGCACTCGTGGCGAGCAGCGCGTCCACGGAGTCGATGCACGCCGCCAGCGACCCGGACCAGACGATCATGTGCCCGCCCTCGAAGAGCACGTCCCCCGCGAAGACGATCCCGTCGTCGGGGACCCACAGCGCGACGTCGCCCGCACTGTGCCCGGGACCCAGATCGATCAACTCCACGGTGACACCGCCGACGTTCATCTCCTGACGCCCGGTGAACGTCCGCGTCGGCGCCGTCACGGTGATTCCGGAGAAGTCGAACCCGCCGAAGTGCTCGGCCGCATAGCGACTGATGCTGTCGGTGCTCTTCGACCGGGAGAGGTGGGTGAGTTGCTCGGGCGACAGCTCGTGGCAGAGGTGCTCCGCGGATGCCGCGGAGGTGACGATCTCCGCGTCGGGGAGCAGCTGGTTGCCCCAGGTGTGGTCACCGTTCTGGTGCGAGACGGCCACCGTCCCGATGACGGCACCGGACGTCGCCCGGTCCATCTCACGCAGCATCACCTGCGTGGCGTCCAGCGTGAACTGGGTGTCGAAGAGCAGAGCCGCGCCGTGCGCGGCCACCACCCCGGCATTACTGAATCCCCAGTCCGTGGAGGCCCAGGCCCAGGTGGTGGTGGACAGCGGACGGAGGACGGGAGGCATGGCGCGGGCCTTTCTTCACGTTCCCTGACATCTTTCGCCGAGCAGACGCGAGCGGACCCGACCCTCTGTGAACCGCTCTGAGCTGCTGCCCGGTTCCGTAACCTACGACAGCCTATGTGGGGAATCATTCGGGCAGGAATCCGCCCCGGGACGGACGGGGCGGACCTGGCGGATGGTCAGCTCCGCGACGGTACGGCGACGAGCGCGGCCAGTTCGGTATCGGTCGCCGGCCTGAGCGTCGCGAGGACATGGCGGGCGGCGGGCAGACCGTTCGGCAGCGCTTTCCGGAAGGGCCACCGTGTAGACCAGGCCCGCGCGCAGCAGCCGCAGTTCCTGCCGGTCGCCGCCGCTGCCGCGGTAGGTCACCAGCAGCCTGCCGCCACCGTCGTCGGCGCAGTGCACGGTCTCGCCGAGGGGCACCGGACAGCCGTGCCAGTCGGTGCGCCGGGCGTCCTGGCCGCTGCGTTCCACGGTGAGTCGCAGACCGGACGAACCGGGCCGCCGGTAGCCGGCGTTGAAGTCGGACCTGCCGGCTCCGTCGACGTGCAGGGTGTAGCCCGACGGCGCATCGCCGACGCGCAGCAGCGCACGGTCCACACCGTGGCCGCTGATCCATTCCTCTGCCGCCAGGTGGGCGGCGATGCTCACTGCTGTCTGTATCCGGGACATACTCCATGATCACGTACGATCCGGTCGCATCGGTCCCTCGGCCGCCGGAAAGCCCCACGGCTCACCTCCGGCCCCCGGGACGCGCCCCGCGCTGAAAGCTGCTCGCGTGATCGGTTCTGCCGACTCCGGTATCTCCCGGCCGCTGGAAGCGCGGTGCCCGACGGCTCGCCGGTGGGGCGGGCCATGGGGGTGAATGTCGTGCCGGCGAGTGTCGGCGCGGTGTGTGTACGACGGCGGCACTGCACCATGTGGGCTCGGCCGGAAGCGTCTGCTGGAGGAGAACGTCATGCCAACCACCGGCGGGGCCCCGATCCGGGCGTTGCAGACGCCGCGCGTCGCGGCGGTGGCCGGGATCGTCTCCGCGCTGCTGCTGGGTATCGCCATCCTGCTGGTGCGGCTGGCGGTGCCCGAGCACCCCGAGGACGCCGTCGACTGGATCCACCGCACCTCCCAGCGGGAATTCCTGCACACGGCCCTGGCCCTCCTGCCGTTCGCCGGGATCTTCTTCCTGTGGTTCATGGGGGCGATCAGGGACTACGTCGGTGCGGGGGAGGACCGGTTCTTCGCCACGCTGTTCCTGGGCAGCGGGCTGCTGTTCGTGGCCATGCTCTTCGTCCTCGCGGCGACGGCGGGCAGCCTGCTGGACGTGACGGACGTGTCCTCCTCGGCGTCGGCGGGGCAGCTCGCGCTCTGGCAGTACGGGCGCCACCTCGTTCTGGCGCTGCTCACCAGCTACTCGACGCGGATGGCTGCCGTGTTCGTCGTATCCACCACGACCATCGGTCACCGGCTCGGCATCTTCCCCCGCTGGCTGGTCTGGCTCGGCTATCTCGTCGCGTTGGCGCTGCTCTTCGCCGTGGGCACCACGAGCCACCTCGAACTCGTCTTCCCCTTCTGGATGCTGGCCGTCAGCTGTCATGTCTTCGTGGTCACGCTGCGCCGCCGCCGGACCGCCGGGCAGGAGGGGAGAGAGGGGGAAGGGGGGCAAGAGTAAGGGGGTAAGAGGGCGGGGAAGGGCGGCGGGTGGTTTGACCGTGGTGCGGGGGGCGGTCACCGTACGTGGGCCGGTTGCCGCTGCCGGAACGCTCCTGACCTGCGGGGGAGCGGGGTGCGCGCGCCGGGGCCGGCTCCGCTTTGGCGGGCCTCTCGGGCGGGGCGGAGAGTGGAGGTACGGCACCCACAAGGCGGGATGATCATGGATCGCTACCCTCCCATCGCGGACCACGGCATCGTCGGTGACCTGCAGACCGCTGCGCTGATCTCGTCGCAGGGGGTCGTCGACTGGTTCGCGGCGCCCCGGTTCGACTCGCCCAGCATCTTCGCCGCACTGCTCGACCACGAGCGCGGGGGCTACTTCCTGTTCGGACCGGAGGACCCGGGCAGTACCTGCAAGCAGCTCTACTTCCCGGACACCGCGGTCCTGGTCACGCGGTTCATGTCCCCGGACGGCGTGGGCGAGGTCTTCGACTGCATGCCACCGGACCGTACCGGGACGCCGTCCGGCCGGCACGTCCTGCTGCGCGGTGCGCGAGCGGTCCGCGGGACGGTCCACTTCGACCTGGAGTGCCGGCCGCGCTTCGACTACGGGCGGGCCGTCCACGACCGGGACCTGGGGGAGGGCATCGCCACCTTCCGGGCGCCCGGCATCACCGCGCATCTGCAGACCAGCTTCCCGCTGCAACCCGACGGCACCGACGTGCGGGGAGCGGTCACGCTGCGCGCCGGCCAGGTGGCCGCGGCCGTCCTCACCGTCGACACGGCGGACGCGCCCGCCCCACCGCCCGTGACATCGGACGAGGTGACGCGCCGCTTCTGGGAGGTCGTGGACTTCTGGCAGCACTGGGTGCGCACCTCCCGCTACCGGGGCCGGTGGCCGGGCGTGGTGCACCGCTCCGCGATCACCCTCAAACTCCTCACGTACGCCCCCACGGGGGCGCCGGTCGCGGCGGCCACCATGGGGCTGCCCGAGCAGGTGGGCGGCGAACGCAACTGGGACTACCGGTACACCTGGGTGCGCGACGGATCGCTGTCGGTGCGAGCCCTGCTCGATCTCGGGTTCATCGAGGAGGCGGCGCAGTTCACCCGCTGGCTGGGGGACCGACTGCAGCCCCCGGAGCACGGCGGGAGCGAACCGCTCCAGATCATGTACCGCGTCGACGGGGACCCCGATCTGCCGGAGGAGATCCTTCCGCACCTGGAGGGCTATCGGGGCTCGTATCCGGTACGGGCCGGGAACGCCGCCGCCGACCAGTTGCAGCTGGACATCTACGGCGAGGCGCTCTACGCCCTGTCGGAGGGTCGGGAGATCGCCATGCGGGCCGGCTACCACGGCTGGAAGAACCTGGCCCGGACGCTGGACTGGCTCACCGACTCCTGGGACCGCCCCGACGAAGGCGTCTGGGAGACGCGCGGCGGACGCAAGGACTTCACCTTCAGCCGGATCATGTCCTGGGTGGCGTTCGACCGGGGACTGCGCCTGGCGGCCGCCTACAGCCGCCCCGCCGACACCGTCCGGTGGACCGCCGCCCGCGACGCGATCATGGAACAGGTGATGCAGCGCGGCTGGAACGAGCAGCAACAGGCCCTCGTCCAGCACTACGGCGGCACGGTGCTCGACGCGTCGCTGCTGCTCCTGCCGCGGGTGGGCTTCCTGGCGCCCCGGACGGAGAGCTGGCTGTCCACCATGGACGCGATGGAGCGCACCCTGGTGTCCGACAGCCTCGTCCACCGCTACGACCCCGCCGCGTCACCCGACGGCCTGCGCGGCTCCGAAGGCACCTTCAGCCTGTGCACCTTCCTCTACGTCGACGCCCTGGCCCGCGCCGGCCGGCTCCGCCTGGCGCGCTACGCCTTCGAGAAGATGCAGACCTACGCCAACCACGTCGGGCTGTTCGCCGAGGAAATCAGCCCCAGCGGGGAGCAGTTGGGCAACTTCCCACAGGCGTTCACCCATCTGTCGCTCATCATGGCCGCCACCACCTTGGACGACGCCCTCGACCGGCAGCGTGACTGACCGCGGGACCGACCGGGCGGCCGGCCCCGCCGGAACGGCCCGGGGTCAGCCGGTGATCCCGCTGAACGCGATCGGCAGGTGCCGGGGGCCGCGCAGGACGGCGTTCTGCCGGTAGGGAGGCGGGTCCTCGACCAGGCTCGGGCCGTCGAGCCGGCGGACGAGCGCGGTCAGCGCGAGCTGCGCCTCCAGCCGGGCGAGGGGCGCGCCGAAGCAGTTGTGCAGACCATGCCCGAAGCCCAGGTGCTGGTTGTCGGGGCGGTCGGGGACGAAGCGGTCGGGGTCGGCGAACCGCTTCGGGTCCCGGCTGCCGGAGGCCACCATGAGGTAGAGCGAGGCGCCCTTCGGGATGATGGTCCCGGCGATGTCGATATCCGCCAGCGTCGTGCGCTGCGGCAGCATCTGCACCGGAGGCTCGAACCGCAGCAGCTCCTCGACGAGCGGGACGGCCAGACCGGGCTCGACACGCAGCCGCTGGAGGACGTCGGGGTTCCGCAGCAGGGTGAGCATCCCGTTGGTGATGAGGTTGACCGTGGTCTCGTGGCCGGCGATCAGCAGCAGCGCCGCGGTGGTGATGATCTCCACCGGTGACATCTGCCCGTCCGATCCGTGTTCCGTGGCCATCGCCGAGAGCATGTCGTCGCGCGGCGACCGGCGGCGCTCCTCGATGAGACCGGCGAGATAGCCGGCCAGCTCGCCCCTGGCCCGCCGGACGCCCTGGACCTGCGCCTCGCGCTCCTCGGCAGTACCGACCGGGTCGAGGCCGGCGGCGATGGTGTCGGCCCACTCGTGGAAGCGCGACTCGTCCTCGCGCGGGACGCCCAGGATCCGGCAGATCACGGTGACCGGGAAGGGGTAGGAGAAGTCGTCGACGAGGTCGATGGTGTCCCGCCCGCGCAGACCGTCGACGAGCCCGGAGACGATCTCCTCCAGTTCGCCGTGCATGTCGAACACCCGGCGCGGGGTGTGCGGCGGACCGAACGGCCGCATGCTCAGCCGGCGCAGCCGGTCGTGCTCCGGCGGGTCGAGCCGGATGAAGGCCGGCGGCAGGTTCGGGTCGTGCTCCTGACCGGAGGCCCTGGCCGCCTCGGGGGTCAGGTTGCGGAGGTCGGAGCTGATCCGCGGGTCGTGCAGCAGCTCCTTGATCTCCCAGTAGGTGCTGACCAGATAGGGACCCGACTCGTCGCGTACCACCGGTGTCCTGCGCAGCTCGGCGTAGAGCGGATACGGGTCGGGGCGGTTGGCGTAGTCGGTGATCCGGTGCAGGAGCGCGACCGACGTCATGGCGGAATCCTTCCGAGGTGCTGCGGCCGGGGGCGGGGGCTGCCGGTGTGCCCGGGTCAGGCGCGTCGGGGGGTGAACGAGACGCGGCGGTCGATCGGCGAGTGCCCGCTGAGGGTGACGGTGGGCCCGTGGCTGGGAAGCGAGGGGTCCGGGAATCCGGCCGGCACCGGGTGGAGCCCTTCGGGGCGCCGGTCGACGGTGGTGAACTCGGGCGGGAACGGCGCGGCCTGCTCGATCTGCCGCTCGTAGAAGTCCAGCCACTTCGCCTGGTCGAAGGTGACGGCGGCGATGACGCGCCCCTGGTAGCCGTAGGCCGCGGTGAAGCGCTGCTCGGCCAGCGACCCCTGGGTCACGATGATCTGGTCGGCCATCGGCGGGACGCCGACGGACTTGATGTTCACCCCGAACTGGGCGGACCAGAACGACGGCATCCACAGGTGCGGCCGGCGGTCCGCGCTGGCACTGATCATGTTGTGGGCCGCGACCTCGGCCTGTGCGACGGCGTTGCCCCAGTGCTCCAGGGAGAGGAACTGGTAGCCGAAGAGCGGGTGCGGGGACCGGGCGACGTCACCGGCCACGAAGACGTCGTCGGTGACGATGCCCCGTACGTCGAAGGCCCGGCATCCGGCGTCGCAGGCGATCCCGCGCGGACCGGCGCCCAGACCGGAGTCCGCGAGCCATTCGGTGTTGCGGGTCGCGCCGAGCGCGACGACCACCACGTCCGACTCGACCGCGGTGCCGTCCGAGAAGTGGGCCTGCCGCACCCGGCCGGCGGAGTCCCCCTCCAGCCCGGTGACCTGCACACCGCACCGCAGGTCGACACCGTGCGCGCGCTGAAGTTCCGCCGCCACCTCACCGACCACACCGCCGAGGGCTCCTACGAGGGGAGCCGGCCCGCGTTCCGCGACGGTGACCGCCAGCCCCCGCTCACGGCAGGCGGAGGCGATCTCCGAGCCGGTGAAACCGGCCCCGATCACCAGCACCCGGCGCGGACCGGCCTTCAGCCGGTGGTGCAGCCGGACTGCGTCGTCCCGGGTACGCAGCACGCAGACCCCGTCGAGGTCGGCCTCCAGCTCGCGCGGCCACGGACGGGCGCGGACCCCGGTGGTGATCAGCAGCCGGTCGTAGTCGATCGCGTCGCCGTCGGCGAGCCGCACCTGTTTGGCCGCCAGGTCCAGTCCGGTGGCCGCGGCACCGAGCCGCCACGCCGCGTCGACCGGGCGCCGCCTCGGTAGCACGGTGTGGTCGGCGGGCACCTTGCCCAGCAGGACCTGCTTGGACAGCGGCGGCCGGTCGTACGGCTCGTGGGGCTCGTCGCCGACCATGGTCAGGGTGCCCGCGAACCCTTCCGCGCGCAGCGTCTCGGCGGCCCGCAGGCCGGCCAGGGAGGCGCCGACGACAACGATCCGCCCCTCGCGCCGGAGCGTCTCCAGGTAACCGTCAACCGACACGGGACGCACCCGCCTTCCCGCCGGCCGCGCCCTGGTCCTCGTAGTCGAGGGTGATGGCCTTGACGGGGCAGGCGTCGGCCGCCCTGCGTACGTTCTCCCGTTGCGTGTCGTCGGCGAGCGGGTCGTACATCAGCGCCTCGTCGCCGTGCATGGTGAACACGTCCGGGGCGAGAAAGGCACACTGGGCGTACCCCTGGCACCGGTTGAGATCGACGACAAGCCTCATGAACTCTCCGCTCCTCCGCGACGCGACGTGGTCATGGGCACAGCCGCTGAACGCGTCAGCGTGCGACGCCACAAGGTCCGGCCCCGCTTCAGGATGCGGAGGCCCCCGGTGCGGGCGCACGTTCAGCGTGCCGTCGGGGTGAGTCGCCCGGCGCGGGCGGAGCGGCGGCAGGAGCAGGCGGGGACAGGACGGAGCGGACCGGAGCGGACCGGGGCAGGCGTCCGTCGCCGGTCACGAGCAGGCCCGGCCGCCACCTCGGCCGGAGCCGGTGCCGTGCCGCGGGCCGGCCGGTGTCACCGGCGCGACAGACGGCGGCCGAGAGCCCGTTTCAGCGGGGGCGGTGTGCAGGACAGGAGGGCGTGGACGGCCTTGTAGGGGGCGCCGGGCACGCAGCGGCGCCGCCCCGCGGCGACGGCCCTGAGCCCGGCGGCGGCGACCGCGTCCGCGGTCAGCCAGAGGAATCCCGGCGCGGGGGCGGGACCGACGTCGTTCGCCGTGAAGTACTCGGTCCTGGTCAAGCCCGGCAGGAGCGCGGTGACATGGATGCCCGAGCCGCGGTTCTCGATGGCGAGGTCCTCGGAAAAATGGGTGAGGAACGCCTTGGTCGCGCCGTAGGTGGCGCGCGAGGGCGACGGGAAACCGCCCGTCAGGGACGAGACGTTGAGGATTCCGCCCCGCCCCGCCGACCGCATCTGCGGCAGGACGGACCGGGTGAGCCGTACCACCGCCTCGTTGTTCAGCCGGAGTGTGGCCTCCTCCCGGTCCACGGGGAGGCCGGCGAAGACTCCGGCTGCCCCGGCTCCGGCGTTGTTGACCAGCAACTCGACCGGTTTGGCCGCATCGGTGAGGCGGGCGGCCACCTGCGCGGTCTGCGCGGAGTCGGTCAGGTCGGCCGGCAGCACCTCCACCTCGATGGAGTGCGCGGCCCGCAGATCCGCCGCGAGGTCGCGCAGGCGCGATTCCGGGCGGGCGACCAGTACGAGGGAGACGCCCCGGGCCGCCAGGAGCCGGGCCAGGGCCGTGCCGATTCCGCTGAAGGCACCGGTGACCAGCGCGGTCCGGTACGGATAGGGTCGGTCGGTCATCTGCGATCTCCCCTGTCGGAAGGCGCGTGGAATGCCACGCTCGCGGGCTGGCGGGCAGTCCGACGCGGCGTGTTCGGGGAATACGTCTGTCCATCACCGTACCGCCGGGGAAGCCGCGCGTGACAGGGCGCGGGCGGTCCCGGGGGAGGGCGGCCGACCCGTGCCGTCGGCGTACGTTCGGGCAGCCGGGTGTTCCCCGCGAAACGGCGCGCAACGGAAGTTCGCACGGGCCGAGTTGACGGCGCCGGTGTCGGCAAAGGCCGGCCATACCCACCGTTCCCCGGTTGTTCATGTGCCGGATCCCGCCGCTACACGGGGTCCGGTTCATCATGAGCGCGCTCAGCCACCCCCCTCCGGTACCCACGACATCAGGGGAGACCCGTGACCCGCCGCTCCATCCGACTGGCCGCCGCGCTCTGCGCCGCCGGAACCCTCGCCGGCGTGACCATCGCCCAGGCATCCGCCTCCGACGAGGCCGCCGCGCACCGCAAGGCCGCCGCGCGACACGTCCTGCTGGTCTCCGTCGACGGCCTGCACCAGTCGGACCTGGCCTGGTACATCACCCAGCACCCGCAGTCGGCGCTGGCCCGGCTCGTGCACGGCGGCGTGCAGTACACGCACGCCAGAACCACCAACCCCTCGGACTCCTTCCCCGGCATGGCCGCCCAGGTCACCGGCGGCGGTCCGGGCACCACCGGCGTCTACTACGACGACACCTACGACCACGCCCTGCTCCCGGCCGGCACCACCCACTGCCAGGGCGTCAAGCCCGGCGTGGAGGTGGACCTCACCGAGGACCTGGACAGGAACAAGGCGTCCCTCGACGCGGGCCAGGGCCTCAAGGGCCTGCCGGGCAGCATCCTGCAGATGACCGGCCAGCCGCAGAGCCTCCTCGACCCGAGCCGGCTCCCGGTCGACCCGAAGACCTGCAAGCCGGTCTACCCGCACTCGTACCTGCAGGTGAACTCCGTCTTCGAGGTCGCCCGCCAGGCCGGTCTGCGGACCGCGTGGTCGGACAAGCACGCGGCCTACGACATCCTCAACGGCCCGTCCGGCACCGGGATCCAGGACCTGTTCGCCCCGGAGATCAACAGTGCGGCTCCCGGCTACCGGGCCGGTGGCGACTGGACCACCGACAACAAGGCCACCGAGCAGTACGACCACTACAAGACGCAGGCCGTGCTCAACGAGATCGACGGCTACGACCACAGCCGCACCCACAAGGTCGGCACCCCGGCGATCTTCGGCCTCAACTTCCAGTCCGTCTCCACCGCCCAGAAGCTGCCGTCCTCCGACGGCCTCAAGGGCGGCTACGCGGCGAAGAACGTGCCCGGCCCGCTGCTGGCCAGGAACCTGGACTTCGTCAACGGCGAAGTCGCCTCGCTGGTCAAGGAGATCAAGGACCGGCACCTGGAGTCCAGCACCACCGTCGTGCTGTCCGCCAAGCACGGCCAGTCGCCGACCGACCCGGCCGCCCTGAACCGCGTGGACGACGGCCCGCTGCTCGACGGGCTCAACGCCGCCTGGAAGAAGCTGCACCCGAAGGCCGGCGACCTCGTCGCGCACTCCGTCGACGACGACGGCATGCTGCTGTGGCTGAACGACCGCTCCACCGCGGCCACCGAGTTCGCCAAGCAGTACCTGCTGGCCCAGCACGGCAACGGCACCGACATCAACACCAAGCCCAAGGCGTTCACCCACAGCGGCCTGAGCACGGTCTACGCCGGCCGGGCCGCGGCCGGCTACTTCGGCGTCAAGCCCGGGGACGCCCGGGTCCCGGACGTCTTCGGCATCGCGCAGTACGGCGTCGTCTACACCGGCGGCACCAAGAAGATCGCCGAGCACGGCGGCGCCCACGCCGACGACCTCGACGTCCCGCTGGTCGTCTCCGGTGCGGCCACCCCGTCCGGCGTCCGCACCGCGGCGCCGGTCCGGACCGCCCAGATCGCGCCCACGATCCTGGCGCTGCTCGGCCTGGACCCGCAGCAACTCCAGGCCGTGCAGCGGGAGCACACCGCGGTGCTGCCGGTCCGCTGACCGGTTCACCGCCGGGCGACCGTGCCGGGGG
>NZ_JBNHIN010000054.1:0-16317 GCF_050054615.1 Streptomyces sp. YGL11-2 | reverse complement strand
CGAACGGTGCGCCCCCCCCGCGTCATTGGACGGCTTCCGTTGCCGGGCACCCGCGGCGCGCGGTCTCTTGGCGGCTGTGCAACGCGAAATATCACTGACGTCGTGCGTGCCGGCTCGCAGTGCCGACGCACCGCGCCCACCACGACGGCCTCAACGCCTCCGGCGGCCGGGTCCTGGCCCGCCTGATGGACCTGGCCTGAGGGAGTCCGCTGTTGGGCGCCGCCCCTCCCGCGACGCTACCGGAGAAACTATATCGACATCAAGTATCTTGACGTCGAGTGAATTCTCGCGGCAAGGTTCCCCCTGTCGGTCGTCGAGCACGTGCGGGAAACGGGAGGGGCGGGGTCGTCATGGGGTGGGGCAGGAAGGGCCAACACGCGGCAGGGCAGGGCCTGTTCGCCCAGTTACGGCGGCCCCCCGGCGGCCGGAACGCCCGGATCATGCTGCTTGCGCTCTGCCTCGACCGGACCGGGTCCGGGCTGTGGACCTCGGCGTCCGTGCTGTACTTCACGTTCGTGACCCACCTGAGCGCCCAACAGGTGGGTGTGCTCCTGGGCGTGGCCGGAGTCGCGGGCGTTTTCGGCTCCCCGCTGGCCGGCTGGCTCGCCGGCCGGCTGCCGGTGCGCGGGCTGCTGATCGGCTGCCACCTGCTGCGTCTGGTGACCCTCGGGCTGATGCTGCTGTGCACCGGATTCGGCGCGCTGCTCCCCGTCGTGGCCGCGACCTACCTGGGCGACCGGGCCGCCAAGACACTGGAGATGCTGTTCGCCACCCGGACCGCGGGGGAGCGGCGGGTCGCCTATCAGGCGCTGTCGCGCAGCGCGGCCAACGCGGGCTACGCCTTCGGCACCGGCATCGCCGCCATCGGCGTCGCCGTGGGCACCCACACCGCGTACGCCGCCCTCATCCTGGGCGACGCGCTGTCGTTCGTCGTCGCCGCGGCCCTCGTGTGGCGTACCAGCGAACCGCGCGACCGATCCGCCGAGTTGGCCCGGTCCGGAAACGGGAGCGACGCTGCGCCGACCCGGCCCGCGAGCCCCTGGCGGGACGTCGGATACCTCGGGTTCGTGCTGCGCGACATCGTGATGAACATCGACGACTCGGTCCTCAACGTCGGCCTGCCGTTGTGGCTGATCACCCGCACCTCGGCGCCGCACGCCCTGGCCCCGGCCTTCCTCATCGTCAACACGGTGCTCGTCGTGGTGCTCCAGGTGCGGGTGTCGGCCCGCGCCGAGGGCCCGCGCCGGGCCGCGCGTGCGGTACTGCTGTACGGGGCGGTCCTGGCCGCGTCCTGCGTGGTCGTGGCGGTGTCCGCCCAGGGCGGGACCGGATGGGCGACGGCGGCACTGCTGACCGCGGCCCTTCTGGTCACGCTGGCGGAGCTGATGCGTTCGGTGAGTTCGTGGGAACTGGCGGTGCTGCTCGCCCCGGCGGACGCGCGCGCCGGGTATCTCGGGGTGGCCGGCATGGCGCAGTCCATCCAGAAGTCCGCCGGGCCGCCGCTGCTGACGGGCGCGGTGCTGGCCGCCGGACCGGCCGGGTGGCTGGCCCTGGGGGCGGTCACCGCCGCGGTGTCGGTCTGGCAGTCGCGTGCGTGCGCCCGGCGGCTCCGTACCCTCGCACCGCCCGCCCCGACCCCGTCCGGATCGGTGGAGCCGCGTCCTGCGCCCACCGCGCCGTACGAGTCCGCCACCCAGTAGCGCCCCACCGCATCAGGAGACATGGCGTCATGACACCCGCCACCGCGCCCCGTTCACCCGATGACGTCACCGTGGTGCTGTCGGGTTACGGCCCCGTCGGCCGGGCCTTCGCCGGGCAACTGCGCACCCGGGGCGACGAGATCGCCCGCGACCACGGTGTCCGGCTGCGGCTGGGAGCCGTCCGCGTCGGCACCGCCCAGTGCCTGCCTCGCGAGGAGGGGCCGCTGCCGCCGCGATCTGCCTGGGGGCCGCCGGCACCGCTGGATCGGACGCTGGACGAGACCGGCGCCCGCGTGCTGGTGCAGGCGCTGCCCTCCTCGCCGCAGGTACGTCGACAGGCTGCGGACGAGGCCGTCCTGGCGCTGCGCCGGGGGGTGCACGTGGTCACCGCGACCAAGAGCCACCTGCTCAGCCACTGGCGCGCGCTCGGCGACGCCGCGCAGGCCGGCGGCAGCCTGATCAGGATCTCCGGGGCCACCGGAGCCGCGCTGCCGGCCGGGGACCTGGCGAGAACCGGGGCGCGCGGTCTCGGCTGCCGCTCCATCCGGGCCTGCCCCAACGGAACCGCCACGTTCGTACTGGACCGCCTGGCGGCCGGGGACTCCTTGGCTGTCGCGGTCGGCGAGGCGCAGCGCCGGGGCATTGCGGAGGCTGACCCCTCGGCCGACCTGTCGGGTGACGACGCGGCCACGAAGGTGCGGCTGCTGGCAGCCCTGATGTGGGGGTGGGACCCGTCGGACGTCCGGACCCGGACGGAACCGGTCGACCGGCACACCGCGTCGGCGGCCCGGGCCGCGGCGGGCCGGGGGCGCCGGCTGCGGGCCGTGGCGGGCGCACGGGTGGACCGGCCGTTCCTGGTCCGCGTACGCCTGGAGGAGACCGCCCCCGGCGATCCCCTGCACGCGCTGACCGGCCCGGAGAAGGCCGTGGTGTACGGCTGCCCGGACGCCGGTGACATCACCGTGAGCGGTGGCCGCTCAAGCCCCCTCGGCGCGGCGCTCGCCCTGCTCAAGGACACCCTCGCCGTCGCGACGGCCGGGCGCTTCGGATTCGGCTGATCCGCCGAGGCCCGCAGCCCGGTCCGGCTGCCCGCGGCACGGGGCAATCTTGCGGCGAAACACCCGTGCGATTGTACTGAGGTGCGCTCGGCCCGGGGCCGGGACGACCGTCGGTGGAGGACGCGGAGGGAAGCGGATGATGGAGCTGGAGCTGCGGCACCTGCGAGCCCTGTGCGCGATCGCCGACGCCGGGAGCCTGGGCGGGGCCGCGCGGGTGCTCAGATACTCGCAGCAGGCGATGAGCACCCAACTCCAGCGGATCGAGGGGCACTTCGGCGAGCCGCTGTTCGAGCGCCATGCGTCGGGCGTGGAGCCGACCCGCTACGGCGCCGAGGTGCTGGCCCAGGCGCGCGAGGTGCTCGACCGCGCGGACGCCATCGGGCGGCGGCCGGGTGGCCGGGCCGCAGGGGCACGCCAGGTCCTCCGCCTGGCCGCGACCAACTCGCCGGTGCTGTCCGGCATGGTCGTCCGGGTCCGCAGCCGGCTGCCGGATCTGGGACTGACCGTCAGCAGCGTCTACGCCTCCTCGGAGATCGTGGAGCGCCTGGAGAAGGGCGAGTTGGACGCCGCGATCGCCGTGGACTACCCCGGCCTGGAGCTGCCGCTTTCCCCCGCCATGGCGCACCGCGGGATCGTCGTCGAGCCGTCGTTCGTCGCCGTCCCCGCGCACCACCGCGTGAAGCACCGCCTGGAGGTCGCGCTCGCCGACCTGGCCGACGACGCCTGGTTCCTGACCCCGGACGACGGGGCCGGCTGGCCGGGAGTGTTCTACGGGGCGTGCGCGGCGGCCGGGTTCACGCCGGCGGCGGTCCACGAATTCCTCGGCGACCAGCTCCAGCTCCAGAACATGATCGCCGATGGCCTCGGCGTCTCCGTCGTCCAGGCGACGATCCGGCCGATTTCCGGAGTGCTCGTCAAGCCGCTGACCGGCACACCGCTGTGGTGTCGCTATCTGCTGCTGTGGCGGCGGGACAGCGTGACCGAGGAGATCGCGGAGACGCTGTTCCGCTCCGCCGCCGCGTCCTACCGCGTACTGAGCGCCCATTCACCGCACTTGCAGGCGTGGGCCGCGAGGACGTACGGGGCGGACGGCGGGTCGGGCGCACCGGCAGGCGGATCGACGCCGGTCTGACGGTCGAGCGCTCCGGGGTGGTGGCGCGGGCGGGCCGGGTGCGCCGAATGTTGTGGCGGGGACGCCGACGGTGCTGTCCCTCAGCCCATGGTCTGCGGTCGGCGGGAGTGGCACAGTCCTTCAGGCATCTGCCGATCCCTACAAGGCACTTGCCGACCCCCACAAGGCGCATGAATTCACCGAGGGAGCCGCAATGCGCCATCGCAACCCCCCACACAGATTCCTGACCATCGGCCTGGCGGCCTGCGCCACCACCGTCGGCCTGGTGGTCGGCCCGACGCTCGCGGCCTCCGGTACACCGGCCGCCGGCCCCGCCGTCGCCCAGCCCGGCGCCCGACCCCACGACCCGGTGCGACCGCTGCCGCCGACGGGCCCGACCACCACCGCCTCGGACCGGTCCGACGTGCAGAGCAGGCCGCACAGCGTGGCCCAACTCCGCCCGCAGCAGCCGCAGATGAGGGAAGCGAGGAAAGCGAGGAAGTCACCGCACCAGGGCCGTGCGGCATCCTGCTCACCGGGCGACTTCGGCAGCCGCAACGGTGCGGAACTGGTCGACTTCATCAAGAAGTCGACCACCGAATGCGTCAACACGCTCTTCAGCGTCACCGGCAAGGACGCCCACGACGTCTTCCAGGAATCCCAGATGGTCCCCGTGGCGGACGCGCTGAAGAGCGCCTCGGCGGCCTACCCCGGCGACGACTCCACCGACGTGCAGCAACTGGTCCTCTTCCTGCGCGCCGGCTACTACGTCCAGTACAACGACTCCAAGGACGTCGGCGACTACGGCCAGAACCTGGCAACCGCCATCGAAGGCGCCCTGGACGCGTTCGTCGGCAACGCGCACTTCATGGACGTCAGCGACGCGAACGGCGCCGTCGTCGGCGAGGCGATCACCCTCACCGACAGCGCCAACGAGCAGGGGCGCTACCTCGGCACCTACAAGAAGGTCCTGGACGCCTACAACAGCTCGTACGACGCCTTCCCCGCCATGGTGAACGCGGTCAACAACGTCTACACACCGCTGTTCCGCGGCCACCAGAACGACGCCTTCGTGAAGGCGGTCACCAGCGACCCCAGCATCATCGACACCCTGGACACCTTCGCCAAGAACCACCTCGATCTGCTGGGCACCGACAACGCCTTCCTGACCTCCAACGCCGGTACCGAGATGGGCCGCTTCGTCCAGCACGCCGGGGCCCTCCAGGACAAGGTGCGGCCCCTGATGAAGGACCTGCTGGGCAAGTCGCAGATCACCGGCCGGACCGCCGCGTTGTGGGTCGGCGTAGCCAACATGGCCGACTCCTACGACAAGGCCAACTGCTCCTACTTCGACACCTGCAACCTGGTCGACAAGCTCACCAAGGCCGCGCTGCCGACCACCCACCCCTGCGATGAGACGCGCACGATCCTGGCGCAGGCGCTGACCCCCCAGGACCTCGACGCCGCCTGTGCCAGCCTCCAGAAGGAGGACGCCTTCTTCCACGGTGTGGTGAAGGACAGCGGATCGATACCGGGCCAGTACGAGGACAAGATCCAGGTCATCGTCTTCGCCAGCCCCACCGACTACAAGACCTACGCGGGACCGATATTCGGGGTCGACACCAACAACGGCGGCATCACCATCACCGGCGACCCGACCAAGCCCGACAACAAGGTCCAGTCCATCATGTACCAGAAGGGCTCCGACGACGGCTTCCCGGCCCGGATCTGGAACCTCAACCACGAGTACACGCACTACCTCGACGGCCGCTTCGACATGAAGGGCGACTTCAGCCAGGAGACCACCGTCCCGGACGTCTGGTGGATCGAGGGCCTGGCCGAGTACGTCTCCTACAGCTACCGCGGTGTCACCGACACCGAGGCGGTCTCCGAGGCAGGCAAGCACACCTACGCGCTGAGCACGCTGTGGCAGAGCACCTACGCCAACAGCGATGTGACCCGCACCTATCCATGGGGCTATCTCGCGGTGCGGTACATGGTCGAGAAACACCCCGACGACATCCAGGCCATACTCGCGAAGTTCCGGGCGGGCGACTACGCGGGCGGCTACGCCGTCTACAACTCGCAGATCGGCGACCGCTACGACGCCGACTTCACCTCCTGGCTCGACGCCTGCGCGTCCGGCGGCTGCAAGGCGCACTGACACGTCGGCGGGGAACCGGGATCCCCGGGCGGGCCACGACCGGCCCGCCCGGGGATCACGTCGTGCCGGGCACGGCTCAGCCGGCGCTGCGCTCGCCCACGCCCGCCTGCCACCTGCGGCCGTTCTCCCGCAGCGGCGCCGGGTACACCCCCCCAGGTGCCGGATGGGCTTGATGCCCGCCATAGCCCACACGTCCTCCGGGTGGAAGTCGCCGGCGATCTCATGGATCCGCCAGGGACGAGAGGTGTGCGCGAGTGGGACGTCTCACCTTTCCCCTGCGCATCGGCAGCCACTTCGTCGCCGCCGACCACGGTGCACGAGGCCGCGAGGAGGTGCTGAAGCCGACCCGGGACTGGCTGCTGAGGTGGCCGCCCCCTGGCCCGTGGCCGTCCTCCGCGGTCCACGGTGGGGACCACGCCCCGTGACGCACGCGCGGCTACGCCCCGCACCCGCCGGAACCCGGACCGTGCCGCTCCCGGCCGCCCTTCCCGGCCACCACCCGGAGCCCGGCCGGGTGGGCGCGCGGGACGGGCGAATCAGGGCTGTACTGGGAGAGGAAGAGGAGGAAGTGGAACGTCACACTGCGGGGAGGCATCGTGGACCTCGCCTTCCTCAACGCGGTGTACGCGCACGGGGGTCCGTACGTCTGCGCCTACCTCGACACCTCCCGCAACACCGAGGAGCCGGACCGGGAGACCGCGCGGCGCAGCCGGCGGGTCTGCGAGGCGCTCGTGGACCAGGGCGCCGATGCCGCCACGCTGGCCGCCGTCGCGGGCGTCGTGGGCTGTGACCGCGAGATCGTCGGCCGGCACGGGCAGGCGATCGTGGCCGTCCGCGGACGGGTGGTACTGGCCGAGGAACTGCCCGTGCCGCCGGCGCGCGACGAGGCCGTGTTCACCGCGCTGCCCGATCTGATGCCGCTGGTGGTGCAGTTCGCGCCGGGCATCCGCTACGTCGCCGCCACCGTGCACAGCCTCCCGCTCCCGTATGCGGAGCCCGCGGACGAACTGGAGGTGGCGTGCCAGGCGGGGGTGTGGCCCAGCAGCGCCGTCGCGCCGGGCGACTGCCACCTGATGCGCGGCCCCGCCGTGAGCTGGCTCGACGGGGCCGGGCAGGAGGCCGCCGACGGCATCGCCGCACTGGCGTGCAGCACGGACGCCGAGGCGATCGTGCTGGCCGGGATCACCTGGGTCCGCAACGTGCTGGCCGACAACCTCGACGGACGATGGCGCAAGCGCACCGTCACCTGCGACGGCGACGGGTATCCGGCGCCGCGGGGCAGGGCGCTCATGGAGGAGGAACTCGCCGCGGCGTTCGCGGGGCGGTTGCGCAGCGCCGACCGGGCCCGCGTCGACCTGTTCCGGGCGCGCCGCACCGGCCGGCACGGCGCCGTCGAGGGCCTGTCCGACGTCGTGGCCGCACTCCAGCGGTCCCAGGCCGGCACCCTGCTGCTCAACGTCCCGGTCGGCTTCCCGGCGGAGCTCCGCGTGGGAGTGCCGCTCCCGCGGACCGGCCCGCCCGAGTCCGACCCGGGACCGTACGGTGCGCTCGGCTTCCGTGAGGGGCCCGCCGGTGCCGCCGTGATCCGTGCCGCGGTGCGCACCGGTGCCGGACTGATCGTGGTGCCGCAGGACCAACTGCCGCTGACGGACGGGCTGGGCGCACTGCTGCGGTACGCCGGCCCGGAGCGCGCCCCGCACTCCCGCGGGCCGGCCGCCAGCTGATCGGCCGGCTGCGGGCCGGGGGCGGTCAGGATGCCGGCGGGTATCCGCGGGTGCGGACGAGGTCGTGGGTGAAGCGGGTGAAGGCAAGGGCGACGGCACTGCGGTAGGCGTCGGCACGCTGGAGCAGGGCGACCGTGCGGGTGGGAAGGGCGGGATCGAGGGGGATGGGGGTGAGGTGGGGGTGGCCGTGGGTGAGGGCGTCGGGGAGGACGGTGACCAGCGGAGTGCACTGGACGATCTCGGTGAGCGCCTGAATGGAGTTGGCCTCCACGGTGATGCGGGGGCTGACACGGTGCCGGTCGAGATAGCCGTCGATATGGCCACGGGTGGCGAAGTCCCCGCTGAGGAGGGCGAGTTGCCGATCGGCGAGTTCCCGTACGGGCAGCGGGCCGCGCTGGTCGGCGGGGTGGCCGGCGCCGGCGACCAGCGTGAGCGTCTCGGTGAACAGCGCGGTGGCCGCGATGCCGGGCAGGTGAGGGCCCCGGAAGCCGATGCCGAGGTCGAACTCGTCGGCGAGCAGACCGGTTTCGATGCGGTCCTGGGGCATCTCCCGCACGGTCAGGGTGACGCCGGGGTGGCGGGTGTGCAGTTCGGCGGTGAGCGGGCCGACGAGGTAGGCGGTGAACGTGGGGGTGACCGCCAGCCGCAGGTGGCCGCGCGAGAGGTCCTGCACGTCGTGGACGGCGCGTTCGGCGGCGGCGAGATCCCGCAGCGCGCGTCGGGCGTGCCGGGCGTACGCCTCACCGGCGTCGGTGAGCCGGACGGTGCGCCCGGAGCGATCCAGCAGCTGGCTGCCCAGGGTGCGTTCGAGCTGTCTGACCTGCTGGGACAGCGTCGGCTGGGAGATGTGCAGGTCCTCGGCGGCGCGGGTGAAGCTGCCGTGCTCGGCCACTGTGAGCAGATAGCGCAGATGACGCAGTTCCAGAGCCATGAGGCAACTATAGATGACATCAATGGCAGACATTGATAGTGCGTCTTGGACTCTATAGGGGCAGGTCATGCAGGGTGGACATCGCCGGGCCCGACGGGTCCGGCAGCCACCGAAGGGAGTGACCCATGCCAGACCTCGCCGCGGGCATCGCCCGTTTCCAGCGGGATGTCTTCCCGGTCAGGGAGGAACTGTTCGCCCGCCTGGCCACCCACCACAGACCGCACACGCTGTTCATCGGCTGCTCCGACGCCCGGGTCGTCCCCGAGCTGATCACGGGGAGCGAGCCGGGTGAGCTGTTCGTCCTCCGCACCGCCGGCAACCTCGTCCCCGCCTACGCCCCCGGCGCCGACGCGGTGGCGGCCGGTATCGAGTACGCCGTCGCCGTGCTGGGAGTGACCGACATCGTGGTGTGCGGGCACTCGGCCTGCGGCGCGATGACCGCCCTCGCCCGGGGCCAGGACCTGACCACCGCCCCGGCGGTCGCCGACTGGCTGCGGTACGCCGATGCCGCCCTCGCCCGTACCCCCGGCGGCGACGTGGACGCCCTGGTACGGCACAACGTGCCGGCCCAGCTGTCGAACCTCGCCACCCACCCCTCGGTCGCCCGCGCCCTGGCGCAGCGGACGCTGACACTGCACGGCTGGGTCTTCGACATCGCCACCGGCCGCGTCGAACGACTCGACGGCCCCGGCGCCGCACCGGCCGCCTGACCCCGCCCCCCCCGGGACCCGCAACAGCGCGGCCCGGGACACACCCCCAGACCCGCCGGCCGCCCTCCGTGCGGTACCGGCACAACCGGAAAGGACACCTGACCTCATGGTGCACGCCCAGTTCGACCCCGCCGCCCGTCAGGCGCTCGCCGCCGCCGCGGTCGAGGCCAAGACGCGCAAGGACCTCACCTGGCAGCAGCTCGCCGACGCCGCTGGCCTCTCCGTCGCCTTCACCACCGCCGCGGTGCTGGGCCAGCACGCCCTGCCGCCGGAGTCCGCGCGAGCCGTCGCCGAGCTGCTGGGCCTGGACGACGACGCGGCGATGCTGCTCCGCACCGTTCCCACCCGCGGCTCCATCCCCGGCGGCATCCCCACCGACCCGACCATCTACCGCTTCTACGAGATGCTCCAGGTCTACGGCACCACCCTCAAGGCCCTGGTCCACGAGCAGTTCGGCGACGGCATCATCAGCGCGATCAACTTCAAGCTGGACGTGAAGAAGGTGGCCGACCCCGAGGGCGGCGAGCGCGCCGTCATCACCCTGGACGGCAAGTACCTGCCGACCAGGCCCTTCTGATCCCCACCACCCGGCGGGGCGGACCGCCGGCCGGTCCGCCCCGCCGCTACCTTGACCACCCCGCACTCCCCGAGGAGCCCGTCATGGACTTCGTTCAGCGCACCATCGACCTCGCCCGCCGCAANCCCCCCCCCCCCCCCCGCTACCTTGACCACCCCGCACTCCCCGAGGAGCCCGTCATGGACTTCGTTCAGCGCACCATCGACCTCGCCCGCCGCAACGTTGCCGAGGGCGGACGCCCCTTCGCGACCGTCATCGTCAAGGACGGCGAGATCCTGGCCGAGAGCCCGAACCGGGTCGCCCAGACCAACGATCCCACCGCCCACGCGGAGATCCTCGCCATCCGCGAGGCGTGCACGGCGCTCGGCACCGAGCACCTGACCGGTACCACCATCTACGTCCTCGCCCACCCCTGCCCGATGTGCCTGGGCTCGCTGTACTACTGCTCCCCGGACGAGGTCGTCTTCCTCACCACCCGCGACGCCTACGAGCCCCACTACGTCGACGACCGCAAGTACTTCGAACTGGGCACCTTCTACGAGGAGTTCGCGAAGAGCTGGGACGAGCGCCGGCTGCCGATGCGGTACGAGCCGCGCGCGGACGCGGTGGAGGTCTACCGCTTCTGGCAGCAGCGCAACGGCGGCGAGCGCCGGGTGGCCGGTACGCCGACCGCCGCCTCCTGAACCCCCACCGCCCGCCCGCCCCGCGACCGGCCACGGTCCCGGCGGCGGGGGGTGGCCGTCACCGCGAGGTCGTTGACCGGTCCGTGGTTCCGCCGGTGAAGGGCGCCAGGACATGGGTGAAGTCCCAGGTGTTCTGGGGGATGCTGGAGCAGTTGTCGGCGGACGGGCCGCCGGGGCAGCCGCCGTTGTCCCGCTGCAGCGCCCAGAACGACAGAGTGCTGATGCCCTTGGCGAGGGCCCAGTTGTAGACCTGGGTGGCGTTGGCCAGGCTGAAGGTCTCGGCCGGGCCGAAGTCGTCGACCCCGGGCATCTCGACGATGCCGATCATGGCCCACAGCTGGGCCGGGGTCCTGTCCGGGTAGAGCGGCTTGATCTGGTCGTACAGCCCCTGGGCCGCGGTCTGGGTGTCGTCGGCCATGTCGTGGGTGGCGTTGTCGTAGTAGTCGAACGTCATGATGTTGGCGACGTCCACCCGGGCGCCGTTGTCCACCGCGTTCTGCAGCACGGCGAGTCCGCTGTCGGTGAGCCCGTGGGTCGTCGTCGGCAGGGTGTACGAGATCGCGACCGTGCGCCCGTTGGCCGCCGCCCAGTCCTGCACGAGCTTGATGGCCTTGTTCCGCCGGTCGACGGCGGCGGAGTCGTCCAGCGAATCGGCCTCGATGTCCATGTCGAGCCGCGGGACGTCGTAGGTCGTGATCACCTGCTCGTAGGCGGCGGCTATCTGGGCGACGTCGGTACAGCTGTCGGCGATCTCGGTACCCGTGGAGTCCGCGGTGTACCCGCCGAAGGAGGGGATGACATCGCCCCCCTTCGCCTGGATGGTCTTGATGTCGCCGCCGAAGGAGGCCGAGGAGATGGGCGTATCGGAACTGCCGTTCCAGTAGGCGGTGCAGGAGCCCTTGGTGGCCGTCGCGATGAACCCCATCGTCAGATGCCCGGCACCGGACTGGGCGGACAGCGCGGCCGGGCTCTCGCCCGTCCACGACTCGAAGTAGGGAGCGAACACGCGGGCCGGGAGCGGTGTCGCCGCGTGGGCGGCGCCACCGCCCAGGGCGGTGAGCCCGGCGGTGGCCACGGCGGTGACGGTAGCGGTGAGTACTGCACGGAGAGAGCGCCTGCGTCTCATGTCAGTCCAGGTGTGAGGAGGTTGACCGCCAAATCCCCTTGTGCGCAGCGGTATGGGGATAGGGGATAGCCCTGAGGGCAGGGGCGTGTCAATGGACTGGACCAAGGAAGGACTAGACCAATAAGCGCCAACGGGCGGCGCGGCCCTGCCCAGCACGGTCACCGCATGCTGGACCACCTCTCCGCGTGATCGGCGGCGCGGGGGACCGGCCGCAGGCTCCGGCCCCCCGACAGGCAACCGCCTCCGCACAACGCCGGCTGTACGGACGGCGGTTCGGGGCTGCCGTGCTCCGGTGCCGCCCGGACCCCGCGAGGTGGCGGCGAGCCCCGGGCGCTGGTCGTCAGTCCTTCTTCTCGCCCAGCTTCTCGACGAAGCCCTGTGCCTTGCCGACGGCGGTGCCGATGGTGTCGCTGTGCTTGTGGTCGGTCCTGTCGTCGACGAAGTCGCCGACCTTCTCCAGTCCGCCGGAGATCTTGTCGCCGTGCGCCTCGGCGATCTCCTCGGCCTTCTCCTTGAGGTTCCTGAGGGCGTCAAACATGCAAAGTCCGTCTCCGTCGATGAACTGCCTGGTCAGGAACATGGTCCCATGGAGGCACGGAGCGCAGGACGGCTCATGGGGTCGCGCGCGGGGCGAAGCGGGTGCGGGCGCACACCGGCACCCGCGCACCGCCGGCGGGGCGGTCCGGCCGCGCCGTACGCGTCAGCTCCAGGTCATCTTGATCTCGCGCTCGAAGTTGACGTATCCGCCTCGGTGGAAGGCGTTCGCCATGGGGGTGTTGCCGAGGTCGGTGGACGCTCGGATGCGGGGGACGCGCTGCGCGGCGAGCACGGGGGTGCCCTCGGCGAGGATGTCGTCGACATAGCCGTTGTCGCGGTGCCCGGGCAGCACGGCGAGGTAGGCGATGATCGCGTGGTAGCTGTTGCGGGCCGGGATCACGAACCCAACGGGGTCCCCCTCGGGGAGAGTTGCGATCCGCCACCACTCCCTGGGGCTGGTGTAGCGCACGAGTTCGTCCTCGTCATGCCGCACGGCCGTTGCGCGCGGGGACAGCCGGGCCAGGCCGTCGCGGCTGTGCGCGTCCAGCGTCCCCTCCAGCGCCGCGGTCATCAGCGTGAGCAGTTCGCCGGAATCCTCGACCGGCCGGAACCCGAGTCGTCCGCTCGGCTCCGGAACCGGGGTTTCCGGACGCCACTCCAGGCGAAGCCGTTCGACGAACGGCCGGGCGCCGGCGCGCTCCGGTGAGGACGCCCGTCCGCTCCGGGGGCCTGCTCAGCGTGCGCCCCGGGAAGCGACAAGCGCGGTGGTCATGGGGGCCATCGGCCCGTCCCTCCGCTGGCTGCCGTCGTCCCGCAGCCCGGGCGACCGGGGATCCGCCGCCCCTTCTGTCCCGGCCGAAGCCCCACCCGCAATCCCTTTGTGCGGTTCCCCATGCCGGCCGCGCGGAGCGTGCCACCCTCGATGCCCGGCAAGGGCCGTCAAACGGGTGGGTTTGGCGCTGTTCTGTCGTGCACATGCTTTCGCTACCATCCGGTAGGTCGATCAACCACGCTCCGTGAGAGGACAGATGATGGACGTTCACGATCGTCTGCCACAGGAGCAGCACGAACCCGCGGCCCCGGTCGGCCAAGACGTCCCGCACCCCCACGCCGGCATCGGCCGCCGGAGATTCCTCGGCTTCATCCTGGCGGCGCCGACCCTCGCGGTCGCCGCGCAACTGGGCGAAGCGGCGGCCGGTACCACTCCGGCACACGCCGCGTCCGCCTCGCTCCCCGAGCTGACCACGTTGTTCGACCTCAACGACATGCTCACCGACGCGGCGCTGCCGACGGCCGGCCTCGTCACCCTCCACGTACACACCGACGGCACGGCCTCGTTCGCCCTGCCGCGCGCCGAGGTGGGCCAGGGCATCACCACCTCCACCGCGATGCTGATCGCCGAGGAACTGGACCTGCCGCTGGAGAAGATCCACGTCACCCTCGCCGACGCGCGCCCCGAACTCCTCTTCAATCAGCTCACCGGCGGCTCCAACACCACCATCTCCACGTACACCCCGATCCGCGTCGCCGCCGCGATCGCCAGAGCGCGCCTCCTGGAGGCCGCGGTCGAAGTGCTGGGCGCCGAGATATCCACGCTGACCACCAAGGCCGGTGTGATCACCGCCCGGAACGGCCGGAGCGCGACCTACGGCTCGCTCGCGGAGAAGGCCGCGAGCCTGAAGACCGTACGGGTCGCCACCGACCTCAAACCACGCTCCGCCTTCTCGGTCATCGGCACCGCACGCAACCGGGTCGACGCGCTGGCGAGCGTGACGGGGCGCAAGCAGTTCGCCATGGACCTGCACGTGCCGGGCGCGTCCCCGGCCATGGTCTGCCGGCCGCCCACGATCAACGGCACGGTGCGGTCCGTGCAGAACCTCGCGGCGGTACGGGCGATGCCCGGCGTCACCGATGTCGCGGCCATCTCGACCGGTGTGGCGGTACGCGCCCGGACCTTCGGCCAGTGCATCGACGCGGTACGTGCGCTCAAGGTGACCTGGGGCCCCGGGACGGCCGAGCGGGCGTCCGACGACACGGTCCTGCGTGAGCTGAAGGCGGCGGAAGTACCCCTGGCGGTACCCCGGTTGGACCCGCTGGCCAAGACCGTCGAGGGCACCTTCACCTTCCACTTCGCCAGCAACAGCGCGCTGGAGCCCAACTGCGCGGTGGCCGACGTACGGTCGGACCGGGCCGAGATCTGGGCGGCCCTGAAGTCACCGATCGTCGCCAAGGAGGCGATCGCGGTGAAGCTGGGTCTACTGCCGGGTGCGGTCACGGTGCATGTCACCGAAGGCGGCGGCTCGTTCGGCCGCAAGCTGTTCTCCGACGCCGCGCTCGAAGCCGCCGAGATCTCCCAGGCGATGGGCAAGCCGGTCAAGCTCATGTGGCACCGCACCGACGAGTTCCGCCAGGGGCGTACGCACCCGATGGCCACCTCGCGCGTACGGGCCACGTACACGCTGGGCAGGGTGCTCACCTACGAGCAGCGGCACACCTCCGTGTCCACCGACTTCGGCCACGGCCTCGGCGAGATCATCACGGCGTCGGCCGCCAAACTGCCGGTCGGCGATCTCACCTTCTCCGAGACCATCTTCACGCTCACCCAGCAGACGCCCTACGACCTCGGGCTCACCACCCAGCTCCTCAACGAGGTGGACAAGGGCTTCAACACCGGCAGCATGCGCAACATCTACTCGCCCAACGTCCGGTGCGCGCAGGAACTCATCCTCGACCGGCTCGCGGACGAGATGGGCGAGGACCGCCTCCACCTCCGCCGGCAGCTCGTCAAGGACGACCGGGCCAGGGCCGTCCTGGACAAGGTCGCGGAACTCGGCCACTGGGGGAGGGAGTTGCCGGCCGGCATGGCGCAGGGCATCGCCGTACACCCCGAGTACCACGGAGTCGTCGCCGTACTCGCCGAGATCGACTGCCGCCCGCAGACCACCGGACGGCACGTTCTCGACGCGTACACCGGACCGCGCGTCACCAGGGTCGTCTGCGCCGTCGACGTCGGCCTCGCCATCAATCCGAAGGGCCTTGCGGCCCAGATGATGGGCGGCATCATGGACGGCATCGCCCTCACGCTCACCTCGGGTCTGCACCTCAAGGACGGCATGTTCCTGGAGGGCAGCTGGGACAACTACTTCTACACCCGCCAGTGGAACACCCCGCCCGAGCTGGAGATCGTGGTCATGCCGCCGACCAGCGGAAAGCCCGGCGGCGCGGGGGAGTTGGCGGTCGGCGCCGCCTCGGCCGCGGTCGCCTGCGCCTACGGTGCGGCCACCGGCACCATGCCGACGACTTTTCCCCTCAACCACTCCGGCCCGCTCGGCTTCGAGCCGCTGCCGACCGTCCCCCCGATCCCGCAATCGCCGACCGACGGCCTGGACCGTGCCTACTAGCCGCGGTCGGTTGAAACGGCCCACCAGGAGCGCAAGGAGCGACCGTGCCCGAACACACCTTCATCCTCAACGGCAAGCCCGTCAAGGCGGACGTCGAGGGCGATGTGCGGCTGCTGTGGGTGCTGCGCGACGTCCTGGGCGTCACCGGGCCGAAGTACGACTGCGGCCTCGGTGTCTGCCAGGCATGCACCAGCCACCTCAACGGCAAGGCGTTCAACCCCTGTTCCGTACCGGTCGGGAACATCCGGCCGGACGACGAGATCACCACCATCGAGGGGCTGGCCGCCACCGTCGGCAAGGACCTGCACCCCATGCAGGAGGCATGGCTGGCGCACGACGTCGCCCAGTGCGGCTACTGCCAGCCCGGCCAGATCATGGCCGCGGTCGCCAAGGTCAGGCAGGCCCGCGCCGCCGGCCGCGACATCACCGAAGCCGACCTGGACGAGATCCGCAACGTCTGCCGCTGCGGCACGTACCACCGCATCCGCGAGGCCATCATGGAGGGGGCACGACACTTCTAGACCCAATGCCGCTGTTTTAAGCGTTGAGTTTGATTGTTCGCCTGGTCGGAGTGGGTTTGGAGGCCGGGACGATG
>NZ_JBNHIN010000053.1:36276-50402 GCF_050054615.1 Streptomyces sp. YGL11-2 | reverse complement strand
CCGCGTCTGGCCCGACCGGGCCACCGCCCGCGCCGAGGTCTTCGACTTCATCGAGACGTTCTACAACCGCCGCCGCCTGTGCAAGCACAAAGTCTTCGGCTACCTCCCCCCAGCCGAGACCCGACAGCGGCACCACGACCTCGCGGCATAGAAATCGAGTGCCCAAGATCACGGGGAAGCTTCACCCCCAGTACAGCCGCAACATCACACACTCGCGATCCCTTTCGTGGACGACGCGAACGAGATGCTGACGCCAACTGTCAATACCGAACAAGCGGAATAACCGACTCAGTTCCCAATTAAACCAACCCCTGATGGTGATCGTGCATCACAGGGGCGCACCGTAATCCCTGTGCGCCGCATTCGCAAAAGCCCGCACGTCGGCCTGACTCTCAGTCAAGCCTGCTACGCCGTGCGGGGCTTGCTGCGGCGCTGGACCGGCCCCAGGACCATCCGTGGCCGGAAACTCACCCGAGCCGGGGCCGAAGCACCGCTGAGTGCGGCCCAGTTGGCACCGGCCGGGACGCCTCGGGGTTGCCGGTGCCGGCAGCCCGGAGACTCCCGTCATCACAGGTCACACGGCATGTCTTCGCCGTCAAGGCGCCTGCGGGCGGCGACCGTTCGGCGGATCCGGCTTCAAAGTTTGGGCACAAGTTGCACACATTCCCCTCTTCAGACGGGCTCCGATGGTCTACATTGACGCTGCTTCACATGACACGAGGCGACAAATCATGATCTTTGGGTCCGGCGCTACGGACAGCCAGCGGTCGCGTGCCCGGCGCCAGACGTGGGGGTGATCAATTCCTGGAGCCCGAGAAGGGGCCTTGGGTGTGGGGAGCACCCGAGGTTTCGACGGGTTTCCGCGCACCTCGAAAGTCCGGCAGGACACGCGAGTCCGCTGCCGCCTGGACGGGGTGTTCACGTAGCGCCGCAACAGCCGGGATGCCATTCGCAGGGGGCGGGGGCTTCCCCGGGGGAGGAACAGCGCGGCGCGGGGGGCGGGGGCCTCCCGAGGAGAGGAACAGTCGGGGGGCGCGGGCCTCCCGGGGGGAGGAACCGTGTGGAGCGATCACGTCGAGCCCAGTGACGACCCGGGGGGGTCTGTGCAGCAGGGGGAATTGGTCAGCCCGTTTCTGTCGGCAGACGGGCGTCCGGTGAACGGGGCGATCAGCCAGCCCGCGATCGACTGGGAGCAGCGGTACCGCCGTACCGTGATCACCAGCGATACCGTGGCCACCGCCTTCGTGGTGGCGGCGATCGGCAAGTTCTTCGGGGCCCGGGACGCGGCCAACTGGCATGAGAAGTGGGGAATTCTCGCATTCTGCACCGAGCTGCTGGTGCTGGGGGCGCTTGCGGTGAGCCGGTCGTGGGCTCCGGCCGTGCTCGGCCAGGGCGCCGAGGAATTCCGCCGGCTCGGACGCTCACTGTTCACGGCGACCGTCGTACTGGCGCTCGGCGGGATCGCCCTCGCCTCGCGCAACATCAAGCTCTGGATCTTCGTCGCGATACCCGCGATCGCGCTCATCACCATGACCGCGCGGTATCTGCTGCGCCTCTGGCTGCACAAACAGCGGAAGGAAGGACGGTGCCTGCGGCCGGTGCTCGCTGCCGGGAGCCTGGCCACCGTGCGCGACCTGATCACCCGAACCCGCAAGTTCCCGCACCTCGGCTGGCGGGTGGATGCGGTGTGCACAACGAATGGTCTCGGGCTCGACGGTGACCAACTGGACGGAGTGCCGGTCGTCGGCCGACTGGCCGACGTCGCGGGCCACGTCCGCCGCGACGGCTACCGTGTCGTCGCGGTCACACCGGACCCGCACTGGTCACCGGACCGGCTGCAGCGGCTGGCCTGGAACCTCGAAGGCAGCGATGCCGAGATGGTCGTGGCCCCCGTGCTGATGGAGGTGGCCGGCCCAAGGCTGCACGTCGACGCGGTGCTCGGGATCCCGCTGCTGCGGGTCAGCATGCCGACCTTCACCGGGGGCCGCCGGGCGGTCAAAGAGGTCGTCGACCGGATGGGCGCAGCAATCCTGCTGATGCTGTTCGCGCCGCTGATGGTGTGCGTCGGGCTGCTCGTGCTGGTGGACAGTCGGGGTGGCGCGTTCTACCGCCAGCGCCGGGTCGGCAAAGACGGCCGTGAGTTCACCATTCTCAAGTTCCGCACCATGGTCGCCGGGGCCGACCTGGCACGAGCCGAGCTGGCCGACCGCAACGAGGGTGCAGGGCTGCTGTTCAAGCTCCGCCGGGACCCGCGGGTGACCCGGGTGGGAACGGTGCTGCGCCGCTACTCGATCGACGAGCTCCCGCAGCTTTTCAACGTGCTCACCGGATCCATGTCGCTCGTCGGTCCGCGGCCTCCGCTACCGGAGGAGTCCGCCGCGTACGGCCCGGACATCCGGCGGCGGCTGCTGGTCAAGCCCGGACTCACCGGCCTGTGGCAGATCAGCGGACGCAGCGACCTGCCGTGGGAGGAGGCCGTCCGACTGGACCTGCGGTACGTGGAGGACTGGTCGCTCGCCCTGGACACAGTGATCTTGTGGAAGACGCTGCGTGCGGTGCTCCAAGGGCAGGGGGCCTACTGATGCGCGGGGGACAGCGACGTCGTACGGCCGGCGCACGGACCGCAGGCCGAAGGGGCCTGCCTGGGGGGAGGAACGGGTCATGAGAGTCAGCGTTTTCGGGCTCGGCTACGTGGGCTGCGTGTCGGCCGCGTGCCTGGCCAGCATGGGTCACGAGGTCATCGGGGTGGACGTGAACCAGGTGAAGGTCGACCTGGTCAACGACGGCAAGGCCCCGGTGGTCGAGGAGCGGATCGGCGAGCTCATCGCCGAGGTCGTGCGGACCGGAGCGTTGCGCGCCACCGACGACGTCCGCGAGGCGATCGCGGGCAGCGAGGTGTCGCTGGTCTGTGTGGGCACTCCGTCGGAACCCAACGGCAGCCTGTGCACGGCGTACTTGGAGCGGGTCACCGAGCAGATCGGCGCCGCACTGGCGGATCGCAGTCGGCGCAGCGGGCGGCACACCGTCGTGTTCCGCAGCACCATGCTCCCGGGCACCTGCCTGAACCTGCTGGTACCGATCCTGGAGAAGTACGTCGGCGGCACGGCCGGGGTGGACATCGCAGTCGCGGTCAACCCGGAGTTCCTGCGCGAGGGCACGAGCGTGCGGGACTTCTTCGACCCGCCCAAGACCGTCATCGGCGAGCTCGACCCGGCAAGCGGCGATGCGGTGGCGGCGCTGTACGAGGGCTTGCCCGGCGAGGTGTTCCGGGTGCCGGTCCCGACGGCCGAGGCGATCAAGTACGCGGACAACGCGTTCCACGGCCTCAAGATCGGCTTCGCGAACGAACTGGGCGCGGTGTGCCAGGCACTCGGGGTGGACTCGCACCAGGTGATGGACGTGTTCCTGGCCGACCGCAAGCTGAACATCAGCCCCGCCTACCTGCGGCCCGGCTTCGCCTTCGGTGGCTCCTGCCTGCCCAAGGACCTGCGCAGCCTGGTCCACGCGGCGCAGCGGGCCGACGTCTCGGTGCCCATCCTCGCCCATGTGCTGCCCTCCAACTCCGACCATCTGCAGCGCGCGGTGGAGTTGGTCGAGCGCACCGGCAAGCGCCGGGCGGGCCTGTTCGGGCTGTCCTTCAAACCCGGCACCGACGACCTCCGCGAGAGCCCGCTCGTCGAGCTCGCGGAGAGGCTCTTCGGCAAGGGTTACGACCTGCGGATCTACGACGCCAACGTGAGCCTCTCCCGGCTGCTCGGCGCGAACCGCGAGTACATCGAGACCCGGCTGCCGCACCTCGCGCAGTTGCTCGCGGACTCCGTCGACGAGGTGCTCCAGCACGCCGAGGTGTGCCTGGTCGGGACCAGGGATCCGGCCGTGCTGTCGGCGCTGCCCCATGGCGACGGCCCGGTGATTGTCGACCTCATCCGCCTTCCCGACGCCGAGACGCGCCGGGCCGAACCGGGGTACATGGGCCTTGCTTGGTGACACATCGTTTGGTGATAGGGCCAGCGGCGACGGGGCGGCCCGGCGCGCGCTGATCCTGGTCGAGAACCTGTCGGTGCCGTTCGACCGGCGGGTGTGGCAGGAGTGCACGACACTGCGCGACGCGGGCTGGGAGGTGCACGTCATCTGTCCCCGGGGGGAGAAGCGGGACACGGAGCCGGAGGCGGAGATCGACGGGGTGCGGATCCACCGCTACCCGTTGCGCGCGGCCACCGGAGGGCCGGCCGGCTACCTGCGGGAGTACGGATCGGCGTTGTGGCACACGGTCCGGCTGGCCCGGAAGGTCGGCCCGGTCGACGTGGTCCACGCCTGCAACCCACCCGACCTGCTCTTCCTCCCGGCACTGTGGCTGAAGCGGCACGGCGCGCGGTTCGTCTTCGACCAGCACGACCTGGTACCCGAGCTGTACCTCTCCCGGTTCGACCGAGGCGAAGATCTGCTCTACCGCGCCGTGTGCGCGCTGGAACGGCGGACCTACCGGGCCGCGGACGTCGTGCTCGCCACGAACGAGAGCTACCGGGACGTCGCGCTGCGCCGTGGGGGCAAGCGGCCGGCGGACGTCTTCGTGGTGCGCAGCGCGCCTGCCGTCGACCGGTTCCAACCGGTGCCGCCCGAGCCGGAGTTGAAGCGCGGCACGCCTCATCTGCTGTGTTACCTGGGCGTCATGGGCCCGCAGGACGGCGTCGACTACGCCTTGCGGGCCCTCGCGAAGCTGCGCGACGAGCTCGGCCGGACCGACTGGCATGCGGTGTTCGTCGGCGCCGGCGACGCCTTCGACGCGATGGTGGAACTGTCCCGGCGGCTCGGGCTCTCCGAGCAGGTGCAGTTCACCGGGCGGATTCCGGACGCCGACCTGGTGCGCTACCTGTCCACCGCGGACGTGTGCCTCTCCCCCGACCCACGCAATCCGCTCAACGACGTGTCGACCATGAACAAGGTCCTGGAGTACATGGCGATGGGCCGGCCCATCGTCTCGTTCGACCTCCGGGAGGCGCGGGTCTCCGCCGGTGACGCCGCCGTCTACGCGCCCGCCAACGACGAGGCCGAGTTCGCCAAGCTCATCGCGCTGCTGCTGGACGATCCGGAGAAGCGGGCCCGGATGGGCAAGATCGGCCAGGAGCGGATCGGCGGGCCGCTCTCCTGGCGGAACTCGCAAGCACAGTTGCTCGCCGCCTACGCCGCTGCCTGCCGTGACCACACTCCGGTGTCGGCGGGCGACCGTACCAGGCAGGGAGGAGGCCCCGCCGTTGAACGATGACACGATACGCCTGGTCACGATCGGGCGGATCATCCGGAGGCGCTGGCGGCTTCTCACCGTCCTCGCCGCGGTGGGTGCGCTCGTCGGCTACGGCACCTCCCTGCTGTTTCCACCGAGTTACACGACGTCGGCATCGGTACTGCTGCCGGGGCAGTGGGAGGAGCGTGCGCTGCTGACTCAGGTGGACATCGCGACCAGTTCGTCAGTGGTCGACCGCGCGGCCGCCGCGCTCGGCTGGAGGGGCGTCAGCGGCGGCGAGCTGCGGGATCGGGTGAGCGCCACGGCCGCCGACGGCAACATCATCACGATCTCGGGCACGGCCGACACCCCGGAGCGCGCGCAGCAACTCTCCGACCAGGTGGTCCAGCAGTTCGTCACCTTCGCCGCGCGGATCGCGGGCGACAACACCGACCCCGAAGCGGCGTCGCGGCCCGAGGCACTGCGGCAGATGGTGGCGCAGACCAGCCGCCGCATCACCGAGCTGGCCGATGCGGCCGATCCGGGGCAGACCGTGGAGAGCGTGCAGACCCGCACCGAACTCGCGAATCTGCGCACCGCGCTGCAGGAGGCCGTCAACAAGCTGGACCAGGCCGACCCGGCCGCCACCAAGGCCAACATGGTCGTCATGGGGCCGGCGGCCCGGCCCGCCGGCCAGGCAGCGCCGACGAGGCTGCAGCTCATCGTCGCCGGGGCACTGCTGTTCTTCCTGCTCACGGTCATCGGCCATCTCACCGCCGCACGGATGAGTCGACGACTGCGCGCCGAACCGGAGATCGCCGCGGCGCTGGGCTCGACGCTGCTGGGTACCGTCGACGTGCCTGGTGAACGGCCTGTGCACCGGCCGGAAGGCCGTGGCCCGCGGGCCCGGATCCGCCGGCTGCTGGGCGTCGACGTCCGGTGGGACATACCCACCCCGCAGACATCCGGCGACGAGGCCGGCAGGCAGCTCCGCTACCGGCGGGTGTGCGCCCGTCTCCGGGACCAACTGCCGGTCCCCCGGCGGCTGCTGGTTGTCGTCCCGGACGGCGACGAGATCGCCCGCCGGGCCGCCTGGCAGCTCGTCGCCGAGGCCGAGAGCGACCCCTCCCCAAGCTCTTCGGGCAGGGGCTACCCCGTGCTGCAGGTCGTGGGGGTTTCGGTGGACCGGCCGATGGTGCCGGATCGCGACAACGAGTCCGGTGCCCTGGTCGTGCTCAGCGCGGGCAGTTGGACCGCAGGGGAGCTCGCCGGCATCGCCGAGGCATGTGCGGACGCCAAGCACGAGGTCGTTGGCATCGTGCTCGCCGGCACGGTCTGGGCCCGTCCGACGCGGTCTGCCGGCCGTCCTCGGGAAGCCGCCACGCCGGCGCTCGCGGTGGGCCACGACGTGACGGGAGGTTCAGGGTGACGACGAGTACGACGTCGGAGTCGACTGCCGCCGCTCCGCTGCTGGACCTTCAGGCGCTGGTGGTGGCGGTGCGGAGGCGGCGCCGTTTCTGGTGCTCCGTGGCGCTGCTGGGGCTGCTCGTCGGCGCGGCGGTGGCGGTCCTGATGCCGCCGCAGCCGAGCGCGGTGACCAAGGTGCTGGTCGCGCATCAGGCGGACCAGCCGAACGACCCCGGGACGCTGATCCGCACCGACGTCGCGCTGCTGCAGACCACGCGGATCGCCGGTAAGGCACTGCAGTCCCTCAAGTCCCGGGAAAAACCAGAGGACTTCATGCAGGAATACGGGGGTACCGGCTTGACCAACAACCTGCTGCAGATCAATGCGACAGGCCACAGCGACGCGGAAGCCGTGGCCCGCGCCAGGGCGCTGGCCGATGCCTTCGTCGCGGACCATGTGAGGCGGATACAGGACGCCGCGAACGCCCAGGCCAAGACCCTGCTCGACCAGCGTGACCGAACGCGGGACGAACTCGCCCAGGTCAACAAGGAGATCGGAGACGGATCACCGAAGAGCGGGCCGAAGGCGTCGGCGAACCTGGAGTCGCTCTTCGCCCGCCGGGCCGAACTCACCTCGCGGATCACCGATTTCGGCCAGCGCGCCGCGGAGGCGCGCATCGGCACGCCCCAACTCATCGCGGGCACACAGATCGTGGACGCCCCGCACGCGGTGCGGCACTCCCTGCCCAGGACCGCCGCCACCAACGCCGCGATCGGGCTCGCCCTCGGACTCGTCCTCGGGCTCGCGGTCGCCGCGGTCGGCACGGTGGTGGCGGACCGCCCCGTGCTGCGCCGGGACATCGCGGCGAACCTGGGCGCCTCGGTCATCGCGGAGCTGCCCCGCCGGTCGGCCAGGCTGTGGCGGCGCCGACGGATCCGGGCGGCACGCGAACGGCTCACCGCGTCCCTGGCCCGCACCGTGCGCAGCTCCGCGGAACCGGTGTCGCTGCTGGAACTGGGCTGTGCGCGCAGCACGAGCGTGATCGCCCTGGACCTCGCCGGGGCACTGGCGGCGGAGGGGCCGGTGGTCATCATCGATGCTCTGCCCGGCCCGCAGCTCGCGGGCCGCCGCCCGAAGCCAGGAGACCCGGCCGTGGTCAGCGGCGAGCGTGCCGCGGCCGTATCGCACCAGCAGCGCCGGCTCGGCGTCGGCTCGGTGGCGCCCGGCGCCGCGTGGACCGACCTCCCGTACCTCGGCACGCAGACCGTGCTCGTCGTGCGTGCCGGGCACGGCAGCGCCGCATGGCTGCACACCGTGGCGCGGCAGCTCGCGGACCAGCACATTCCGGTGATCGGTGTGGTGCTGATCGACCCCGATCCGCGTGACCGGACCGACGGCACGCTGTGGGACGGGCTGCACACCGCGCTGCGCGGCCAGGACGAGCGGCTGGCCCGACAGAACCGGGCGGGCCGGCGGCGGACGGAGCGGCTGCCGATGTGGGCGGCGCGGGTCCCGGACGGCAACCAGGAGGCGCGGTAGGACATGTGTGGCATCGCAGGCACTTACCGATGGCCGGACGGGAAGGCCGTGACCGACCGGCTCACCGACACCCTCGCCCACCGCGGTCCGGACGGCGCGGGCCGGTACAGCCACCCCGCCGGTGACGGCGAAGTGCACCTCGGGCACCGCCGGCTGGCCATCGTCGACCTGTCCGAGACCGGCGCCCAGCCGATGGCCTCGGGCGGCCTCGTCCTGACGTACAACGGCGAGCTGTACAACGCGCCCGAGCTGCGTGCCGAGCTGGCAGCCGCCGGGGTGCGCTTCCGCGGTACCTCCGACACCGAGGTGCTGCTGGAGGCATGGCGGCGCTGGGGCACGGACTGCCTGCCCCGGCTGCGCGGCATGTTCGCGTTCGGCATCTTCGACGAGCGAACCGGTGAACTGGTGCTCGCCCGCGACCAGTTGGGCATCAAACCGCTGTTCCTGCTCCGGCGCGGCGAGGGTCTGGTGTTCGCCTCCGAGCTCAAGGCACTTGCCGCCGTGACCGGCGGGTCGCTGGAGGTGGACCATGCGGCGCTGGTGGCCTCGCTGCTGTACTACTGGGTGCCGGACTCACGGTGCGCGCTCCGCGAAGCGGAGAAGCTGCCGCCGGGGAGCTGGCTGCGGTGCCGGCCTGACGGCCGGGTGGAGCGCGGCCGGTTCTGGCACCTCCGGGACGTCGCCGCCGAGGCCCGGGAGCGGGCCCGGGCCGGCGAGCGGCCGGATATCGCTGCCATCGTCGAGGAGTCGACTCGGCGCCACCTGCTCTCCGACGTACCCGTGGCGACCTTCCTCTCCGGCGGGCTGGACTCCAGCTATCTGACCGCGCTGGCGGCCCGCGACCGACCCGGGATCTCCGCCTACACGATCGGGTTCCGCGCCGAGGACGCCAGGTTCGAGGCGATGCCGGACGACCTGCGCCATGCCCGGCGGGTGGCCGAGCGGTTCGGCGTCGACCTGCACGAGATCGAGATCGCTCCGAACGTGCTCGACCTGCTGCCGCAGATGACGTACCACCTGGACGAGCCGATCGGCGACCCCGCCGCGATCAACACGTACCTGATCTGCTCGGCCGCCCGGGAGGCCGGGGTCATGGTGATGCTCTCGGGGATGGGCGCCGACGAGCTGTTCGCCGGTTACCGCAAGCACCTGGCCAACCTGATCGCACTGCNCGCCCGGGAGGCCGGGGTCATGGTGATGCTCTCGGGGATGGGCGCCGACGAGCTGTTCGCCGGTTACCGCAAGCACCTGGCCAACCTGATCGCACTGCGCTACCAGCGCGTCCCACGGCCCCTGCGGCGCGGCCTGTCCCGGGCCGTGGACCGGCTGCCGGTCGCCACGGCCCGCCGGGGGTACCGGTCGGTGCGCTTTGCGAAGCGGTTCCTCTCCTTCGCCGATCTGCCGGAGGAGACCGCGTTCCGGCGCAGCTACACCCTGTACGACAAGGACGAGTTGCTCGCCCTGGTCGATCCGGACCTGGCCGGGACGGTCGAGGACGTGCTGACCGAGCACGCGGACATCTATCAGGACAACGACCTCGACGACTTCGTCAACCGCATGTGCCTGGGCGACGCCCGGATGTTCCTGCCGGGCCTGAACCTCACGTACACGGACCGGTCGAGCATGGCCGCGTCGACCGAGGTGCGGGTGCCGTATGTGGACGTCGAGGTGGTCAAGGCGGCGTTCGCCGTGCCCGGCGATCGCAAGATCGTCGGACGACAGGGCAAGGCCGTCCTGAAGGAGGCGGCCACCTCGATCCTGCCCCGGGAGATCGTCTACCGGCCCAAGGGCCTGTTCAGCGCCCCGCTGCGCGCCTGGATGAGCCGGGATCTGGCACCGCTGGTGCGCGAGGTGGTGCACGACGGCGTGCTCGTCCGTTCCGGGTTCCTGCGCCGCGACGCGCTGGCGCGGCTCGTCGCCGAGGACGCCGCCGGGCAGCGGGACTTCTCCAAGCATCTGTGGCATGTGCTGACCCTCGAGTACTGGTATCGCGGCGCGATCTCCGGGTCCGGCCGGAGCGCTCGCTCGACGGCGTAGAAGACGGCGTAGAAACAAGGGGACTTCGGGTGAAACAGGTTGTGCAGAACTACAAGAGCGGCGAGCTGACGGTGCTCGACGTACCGGTGCCGGGGTGCAAGCCGGGCGGTGTGCTGGTCCGCAGCGCCTACTCGCTGATATCCACCGGGACCGAGCTCATGAAGGTGTCCGAGGCCGGCATGTCGATGCTGGGCAAGGCCCGCTCCCGGCCGGACCAGGTGGCCAAGGTCATGCAGAGCGTGGCCACCAACGGGGTGCCCGCCACCTACCGCAAGGTGATGGGCAAGCTGGACTCCTACACACCGCTGGGCTACTCGCTGTGCGGGGTGGTCGAGCAGGTCGGCACCGGGATCGACGAGGTGAAGGTCGGCGACCTCGTGGCCTGCGCCGGCAACGAGCACGCGTTGCACGCCGAGCTGAACTGGGTGCCGAAGAACCTCTACGCCCGGGTGCCGGACGGCCTCGCGCCGCGGCACGCGGCCTTCGGCACCGTCGGGTCGATCGCGTTGCAGGGCGTCCGCCGCGGCGAGCCACAGCTCGGCGACGTGGCGCTGGTCATCGGCCTCGGGCTGATCGGGCAGTTGGTGGTACAGCTGCTGGCCGCCTCGGGAGTCCGCGTCGTCGGGGCCGACCCCGACCCGGTGCGCTGCGAGCTCGCCGAGCGTCTGGGCGCCGCGGCCGGCGGCGATCCCGCCTCCGCGGCCGTGGAAACCGCCGTCGCCGAGCTCACCGGCGGTCACGGCGTGGACCAGGTGTATCTGGCCGCCGGCGGCGGCAGCAACCAACCGGTCGAGCTGGCCGCCCGGCTCTGCCGGGACCGCGGCCGGGTCGTCGACATCGGCAAGTGCCGCCTGGACCTGCCGTGGAACGCGTACTACGAGAAGGAGCTCGACGTCCGGTTCTCCCGCTCGTACGGCCCCGGTCGCTACGACCCGGAGTACGAGCTTGAGGGGCGGGACTACCCGATCGGCTACGTGCGCTGGACCGAGCGCCGCAACCTGGCGTGCTTCCTCGATCTCCTCGCCCGCGGCAGCGTCGACGTGGAGCCCCTGGTCTCCCACGTCGCCGACTTCGATGACGCCGTCGCGACGTACCGGCGCCTGAAGGACGGCGACCTGAAGGCCGTGGCTGTGCTGTTCCGGTACCCCGACCGCCCCGGCCAAGCAGCGGAAGCGGAGGCCCCGACGGTGGCCGTGCCCGCGGTGACCGTACGCAGCGGCACAGCACCCACCCCGGCGCGGTCCGCCAAGGCGTCGGTGCGGCTGGCGTTCGTCGGCGCGGGAAACTACGCGACGTCGATGCTGCTGCCGCACCTGGCGCAGCGCGACGGCGTCGAGTTGTCGACCGTCGTCACCACGACGGCGCTGTCCGCGGCCAACGCGCGCCGGAAGTTCGGCTTCGCCGAGGCGACCACCGATCTCGACGCCGTGCTCGGCGACCCGTCCGTCGACGCGGTGTTCGTGGTCACCCGGCACAGCTCGCACGCCGAACTGACCCGGCGGGCGCTGCTGGCCGGCAAGGCGGTGTTCGTGGAGAAGCCCCTGGCCCTCACCGAGGACGAACTCGCCGGCGTGCTCGCGGCGGTGGAGGAGTCCGGCAACGACCGGCTGCAGGTGGGCTTCAACCGCCGGTTCGCTCCGCTGCTGAATGAGGCCAGGAAGCGGTTCGGCGCCCGGACCGGTCCGGCGAACCTGCGCTACCTGGTCAACGCGGGCCGGCTGCAGCACGGCAGCTGGTACCTCCAACAGGGCACCGAGGGCTCGCGGTTCACCGGCGAGGGCGGGCACTTCATCGACACGGCGAGCTGGCTGCTCGCGGCCGACCCGGTCTCGGTGTACGCGGTCGCCACGTCCGGCAACGAGGGCGGCGGTGACATCCAGGCTGTGCTGCGCTACCCGGACGGGTCCACCGCCACCCTCAGCTACGTCACCACCGGCGCGCCCGGCTTCCCCAAGGAGACGCTGGACCTGGTCGCGGACGGCAAGGTGCTGCGGCTCGACGACTTCGTCCGTGCCACTGTTGTTTACGGTGGCCGCCGCAAGCGGTGGGTCAGTTCGCGGCTGCCCAAGGCCCGGGACAAGGGCCAGTCCGCCGAACTGGCCGCGTTCATCAAGGCCGTGCGGACCGGCGGGCCGATGCCGGTGCCGCTGGAGTCGCTGGTCGCCACCACGGCGGCCACCCTCGCCGTGCAGGCCGGCCTGGCCGGCGGCGCCCCGGTGACGTTGGCGAGGGCGCGATGACGGTGAGCTCGGGGAGTGCGGGCTGGTACCTGCGGCGGCTGTCCCGGATGGGACCGCGGGAGGTCGGCGGCCGGGTGGGCGACGCGCTGCGCAGGCGGCGGTGGCGGTCGGCGCGGCCCCACTGCCCGAGCGTGACCGGCGCCCGGTTCACCGCGGTACTGCCCGCCGGAACGATCGCCTCAATACCTCCGGACGCCGCGAAACGTCTCATCGCCGAGGCGGACCGGCTGATGGCCGGGCACGCCGAGTACTTCGGGGTGGTCCGCGACGACCTGGCCGACCCGGACTGGTGGTACGACCCGAAGACCGGGCGCCGCGCGCCGTGGGGCTACGCCTTCGACGTGCCGTACCGGAACGAGGACGCGGTCGGGGACATCAAGCAGATCTGGGAGCTGTCCCGGCACCAGTACCTCACCGTGCTCGCCGCCGCCTACGCGATCACCGGGAACGAGCGGTACGCCGAGCGCGTGGCCGAGCACCTGCGGTTGTGGTGGGCGGCCAACGCGCCGCTGCGCGGAGTGCACTGGACCAGCGGCATCGAGTTGGGGATCCGGCTGCTGTCCTGGGTGTGGATCCGCCGGCTGCTCGACGGCTGGCCGGGCGTGGCCGGGCTGTTCGAGGGCAACCCGGTGGCGCTGAACCAGATCTGGCATCACCAGCGCTGGCTGGCCGCCTTCCCCAGCCGGGGGTCTTCGGCCAACAACCACGTCATCGCCGAGGCCGCCGGGCAGTTCGCCGCGGCCTGCGCGTTCGGGTGGTTCCCCTCCTCGGCACGTTGGCGGGCGGGCGCGCTGCGGTCGCTGGAGCGGCACCTGCGCAGCAACACCTTCGCTTCCGGCCTCAATCGCGAGCTGGCCACCGAGTATCACGGACTTGTGCTGGAGCTCGGCCTGGCCGCGGTGGCCGAGGCGGATGCCGCCGGGGTGCCGCTCCCCGCGTCCGTCCGGCTGGTGCTGCTGCGGATGACCGACGCGCTCGCGGCCGTCGTGGACAGCCGGTTGCGGCCGCCGCGTCAGGGGGACGCGGACGACGGTCACGGTCTGGTCGTGGACGGCGCGGGCACCGACCGCTGGGCCTCGCTGCTGGCCACCGGGGACGCCGTGTTCGGCCGGCTCGCCTGGTGGCCGGAAGTGACCGGCACCGATGTGCGCACCCCGCTGCTGGCCGCACTCGTCCGGCCGTACGCGAAAACCGGCACCGCACCGGCCGTGACCCGACCGGCAAGCCGACCGGCCCACTTCGCCGACGCGGGCATGACCATCCTGCGCGGTCCGGCGGAGATCTGGTGTCGCTGCGACGGCGGTCCGCACGGGTTCCTGTCCATCGCCGCGCATGCCCACGCGGACGCGCTGTCCGTGGAGGTCCGGCACGACGGGGTCGACGTGCTCGCCGACCCGGGGACGTTCTGCTACCACGGGCAGCCCGCCTGGCGGCAGTACTTCCGGTCGACCCTCGGCCACAACACCCTGCAGCTGGACGGCGATGACCAGTCCGTCTCCGGCGGCCCGTTCCTCTGGACGCGGCATGCCCGCAGCCGCGTCCTGGCCGCGGACACATCCGGCGCCTCCAACAGGGGGACGGCCCTCTGGTGCGCCGAGCACGACGGTTACCAGCGCTCCGTGCACCGCCGCCGGGTGGAACTGACCGCCGCGAGCCAGGAGTTGCGGGTGGTTGACGAGGTG
>NZ_JBNHIN010000053.1:0-36109 GCF_050054615.1 Streptomyces sp. YGL11-2 | reverse complement strand
CCCCCCCACCTGGCGTTCCACCTCGGCCCGGCGATCGCCGCGGACCTGGTGGGGAACCGGGCAGTGCTCACCTGGACCCGGGACGGCGAGGACCGCTCCGCGGTACTCGACCTGCCCGGGCAGCTGAGCTGGCGGGCTCATCGCGGCGAGAGCGACCCGCCTCTGGGCTGGTACTCCGCCGGCTTCGGGCGCAAGGAACCCGCCACCACGCTGGTCGGCACCGGCTTCGCCGACGGCACCGCGCCGTCGGGGGAGTTCACCACCGTGCTCAGGTTCCGCGGCTAGGGGGGCGCGTGGGGATCAGGAAGCGGCACTGGGCGTGGGCGGCGGCACCGCTGGCGCTGGCCCTGCTGGCGGCGACCGGCTGTGAGAGCACGCAAGGCGCCCGGGCAAAACCGAACGCTGCGCCGGCCACGTCCGGGGCGCTGCCCACGTCCGTGGCTCGGGTGTGCGCCAAGCCCGCGGCCGGGCCGGCCACGGCGCCGGCGGGCGCGGTGACGGTCGACCCCGCGGTGGTCGGTGACCTGGCGGCGAAGACCAGGAGCGACCCCCCGAACACCACGTTCTGGCTTCGACCGGGCGAGCACAGGCTCGACCCGGATCGCTACGCCCAGGTCATCCCCAAGGAGGGGGACCGCTACCTCGGTGCGCCGGGCGCGGTGCTCGACGGCCGGAAGAAGAACCAGTACGCGTTCGGCGGTACCGCCCGCAACGTCACCATCCGCTACCTGACCGTGCAGGGTTTCGTCGCGCCGCAGAACGAGGGCGTGGTCAACCATGATTCGGCCGACGGGTGGGTGGTCGAGCACGCGACGATCCAGAACAACTCCGGGGCCGGGCTGATGGCCGGTGCCCACCAGCGGGTCCGCGCCAGCTGCCTGCGCGGCAACGGACAGTACGGAATGAGCGCGTACAAGACCGGCGGCCGGGTCAGCGACCTGGTGGTCGAGGGCAACGAGATCGTGGGCAACAACACCGGCGACTGGGAACGGCGACGGCCGGGCTGCGGCTGCACCGGAGGCGCGAAGTTCTGGGCGGTCAACGGCGCCGACGTACGCGGCAACTGGGTGCACGACAACCGCGGAACAGGGTTGTGGGCGGACACCGACAACAACGACTTCCGCATCGAGAACAACGTGCTCGACGCCAACGACGGCGCCGCCCTGATCTACGAGACCAGCTACAACGCGGTCATCCGGAACAACACGATCCGGCGGAACAACTGGGTCGAGGGTCGCAAGGCAGCCGACCGCGGCGACGACTTCCCGTTCGCGACCGTCTACCTGTCCGAGTCCGGTGGCGAACCACGGATCCGAGCCCGCACGGACAAGATCGAGATCTACCGGAACGTGCTGGAGGACAACTGGAACGGGATCACCCTGTGGGAGAACGCCGACAGGTTCTGCAACAGCCCGGCCAACACCTCGTCCGGTGAGTGCACGTTGCTGGTACGCGACACCGACCGCTGCGTGCGGCCGGTGATCGCCACCGCACCGCTCTACGCCGACTGCCGGTGGAAGACCCAGCGGGTGGACATCCACGGCAACCGCTTCGTGCTGGACAAGTCCGTCGTCACGTGCACGGCGAAGTGCGACCGCATGGCGATACTGGCCAACTACGGCACCTATCCGGACTGGTCCCCGTACCAGGGCGAGCGGGTCGCTACGGCGATCACCACCAAGCAGCACAACCGCTGGCACGACAACGTCTACCTCGGACCATGGAAGTTCGTCGCCCACGACCCGAGCCGGATACTCGACTCCGGGCAGTGGCAGGGCACGCCGTACCAGCAGGACGCGGGCAGCACCTTCGACCCACGGACCGGTGGTTGAGGTGGGCGGGGACCTGAGGCGCGGTGGGCTGCCGGGCGGACCGGATACGGCGGGCATGCGGCCCGGCGCCGAACCGTGCCCTGCCGGCACACCGAAAATCGTCGGGATCGTCTGGGGGTTGCTGGTCCTCAACACCCTCGGATCCGCCGGGGCGAAAACCATCATTCCGCTGCCCCGCTCCCTCATCCAGTTGGTCACCATGGGCGCGCTGGTCGCCGCGTTCGCGCTGGCGCTCGCGCTCAATGTCCGGTTGCGCATCCGACCCAGCGCCTTCTTGTTCCTGCTCACCCTGCTGCTGGTGTCGAGCGTGATCTCCAGTGCGCACCTGGAGTCCGGGGTCGGCGCGCTGTTCCGCTGTGCCCGGCTGGCTCTCTTCGTCGGCACGGTGTGGCTGCTCAGCCGCTGGTGGGACGGCGGCCTGACGTTCGTCCGGCACCACATCCGGATGTACTTCGCGGTGCTCGGGTCGGTGGCCGCCGGCCTGGTCGTCTCACCGGGTGCGGCCCTGCCCGACCTCTACGGCGGGCGCCTTGTCGGCGCGCTGTGGCCGCTCACCCCGCCGCAGATCGGCCAGTACGCCGCGGTGATCATCGGGCTCACCGTGCTGCTCGTACTGGGCCGCCGGACCGACAGGGCCAGCGCGGCGTTCGTCATCGTGCCGTCACTCGTCCTGCTCGCGTTGACCCATACCCGGACGGCCACGCTCGGCCTGTTCATCGGGCTGGCGTTGGCGATCGGCTCGCTCGTCCTGACCAGCGCCGCCGCCCGCCGGTTCTTCACCTGGGCGGTGCTGTGCGCCGCGGTGGCCGCGGTGGTGCTCGGCTCCGTGCTGGAGGCGTGGTTCCTGCGCGGACAGAGCCAGGAGAACTTCTCCAGCCTCACCGGTCGGGCCAAGGTCTGGGACGCCCTGCTGGCAGCGCCCCGGACGACCTCGGAGCAGATGTTCGGCGTGGGCCTGGGCGACAAGTCGTTCGGCGGCCTGCCGATCGACAACAGCTGGCTGGCCGTCTACAACGAGCAGGGTCTGATCGGCGTCGCCCTCGTGGCGGCGGTCATCATCGTGCTGGGCGGCGTCGCGTTGCTGCGGCCGACGTCGCTGCCGAGGGCCTGCGCGATCTTCCTGATCAGCTACTGCGCCATCGCGTCGTACACCGAGGCCGGGCTGGGCGACGCCTCCCCGTATCTGCTGCATCTGGCGGTCGCCGCCTCGCTGCTGGCGGCACCTGCCGCGGCCACGCCCGACCCGACACCCGAAGTTCCTCGACGACGCGTCCCGCGATGGGCCCAGAGATCGGAGGTGACCTGAGCATGCACATCCTCGTGGTGCACAACCACTACTCCTCGTCGCAGCCGAGCGGCGAGAACAAGGTCGTCGACCAGGAGGTGGCGCTGCTGCGCGCGGCCGGCCACCGGGTCGAGGTGTTCGAGCGGCGCAGCGACGACATCGCCGCCCGGTCCCTGCTGGGCAAGGCCGCGGTGCCGCTGCTGGTGCCGTGGAACCCGGCGGTCCGCGCGGAGTTCACCGCCCGGCTGCGCACCGAGCGGCCGGACGTGGTGCACGTCCACAACGTCTTCCCGCTCCTGTCGCCCGCGGTGCTGGCCGCCTGCGCCGACGTCGGCGTGCCCGCCGTCGCCACGCTGCACAACTACACCCAGGTCTGCCCGCCCGGCACGCTGCAGCGGGACGGCCGGCCGTGCACCGAGTGCGTCGGGTCGGCGCCGCTGCCCGCCGTCCGGCACGGCTGCTACCGGGGCTCCCGCCTTGCGACGGTGCCGCTCGCGGTCAGCCTGTCGGTCAACCGGCGGCGGTGGTGGTCCGGCGTGGAGCGGTTCTTCTGCATCTCCGCGGCGCAGCGCGACGTCCTGGTGCGGGCCGGCATGCCGGCCGAACGGCTGGCGGTGAAGCACAACTTCGTGCCCGACCCGGGCGCCTGCCGAGCGGGCGCCGGCGAGCATCTGCTCTATCTCGGCCGACTCGCGGAGGCCAAGGGCGTGCGGCTGCTCATGGCCGCGTGGGAAGAGATCGCCGCTGACGGCGGTGTGGGCGTGCCGCTCGTGGTCGCCGGCGCGGGGCCGCTGGAGCGCGAGGTGACCGCCTGGGCGGCGGGCCGGGACGACGTGCGCTACGTCGGCCTGTACGACCCGGCGGAGTGCCGGCAGGCCGTCGCGCGGTCGGTCGCCGTGGTGGCTCCTTCGACGTGGCTGGAGGCGTTCGGCCTGGTGGTCGTGGAGGCGATGGCGGCGGGGGTCCCGGCCGTCGCCGCCGGTCACGGCGCCTTCGTCGAACTCGTCGAGGACGGGGTGACCGGGTTGCTGCACCGGCCGGGCGAGCCCGCCTCGCTCGCGTCCTGCATACGCCGGATCGCGGCCGAGCCGGCCCGCAACCGGGAGATGGGCCAGGCGGCCCGGCGCCGTTACGAGCGAGGTTTCAGCCCGGTCGTCGGCCTGGAGCGCCTGGTGGATGAGTACCGCACCGCGATCGCGGGTCGGTCAGCACTCGCTCGTGGCGGGGACATCCGCGCGAGCAGGGGGGATGGGGACAGTAGATGACACGATGCCGACTCTGCGGCTCGGAAGCGATGGCGAGCGTCGTCGATCTCGGGGCGACGCCGCCATGTGAGAGCTTTCTCGCCGCGGACCAACTGGACCGGCCGGAGCCGGCGTTCCCGCTGCACCTGCGGGTCTGCACCGACTGCTGGCTCGCGCAGATCCCGCCGCTGATCACGCCGGAGGAGACGTTCACGCAGTACGCGTACTTCTCCTCCTACTCGACCTCCTGGGTGGAGCACGCGCGCACGTTCGTCACCGACGCCGCAGCGCGGCTGGGTCTCGACTCCGTGGCGAAGGACGCCTTCGTGGTCGAGGTCGCGAGCAACGACGGGTACCTGCTGAGGCACATGGTGGACCGGGGGATCCGCTGCCTCGGCATCGAGCCGTCGGTGAACGTCGGCGCCGCTGCGCGGGACGCGGGTGTGCCCACGCTCACCGAGTTCCTGACCCCGGACACCGGCTCGGCCGTCCGCGCCGAGCACGGCCCGGCGGACCTGGTCGTGGCCAACAACGTGTACGCGCACATCCCCGACGTGGTCGGGTTCACCCGGGGGCTGCGCGCCCTGGTCGCCGACGACGGCTGGGTCTCCATCGAGGTGCAGCACCTGCTGACCCTGATCGAGGAGAACCAGTACGACACGATCTACCACGAGCACTTCCAGTACTACACGGTCGCGTCCGCGACCCGGGCGCTGGCCAGCGGCGGACTCGCCCTCGTGGACGTCGAGTTGCTGCCCACGCACGGCGGCTCGATCCGGCTGTGGGCCCGGCCGGCCGAGGTGGCCGGCGAGCCGACCGGCAGGGTGGCCGACGTGCTGGACCGGGAGAAGGCCGCCGGGCTGCAGGAGCTGTCCGGGTACACCGAGTTCTCCGCCCGGGTGGCCACGGTGCGCCGGGACCTCCTGCGATTCCTCATCGAGGCGGCCGAGCGCGGCGAGACGGTGGTCGGCTACGGCGCTCCGGGCAAGGGCAACACCCTGCTCAACCACTGCGGCATCCGGCCCGACCTGCTCCCGTACACCGTCGACCGCAACCCCTACAAGCACGGCAGGTTCACCCCGGGCACCCGCATCCCGATCCTGCCGCCCGAGCAGATCAGCACCGACCGACCGGACTACGTCCTCGTCCTCCCGTGGAACCTGCGGGCCGAGCTGGTCGAGCAACTGTCGTTCGTGCACGCCTGGGGCGGCCGACTGGTCTTCCCCATCCCGGAACTGAGCATTGTCGAGGTCGCGTCGTGAAAGAGGTCACAGCATGAAGGTCGTACTGTTCTGCGGCGGCTACGGGCTGCGTATGCGCGGCGGAGCCTTTGACGACATGCCCAAGCCGATGGCGATGGTCGGCCCGCGGCCGCTGATCTGGCACGTCATGCGCTACTACGCGCACTTCGGGCACACGGAGTTCATCCTGTGCCTCGGGTACGGAGCGCACCACATCAAGAACTTCTTCCTCAACTACGAGGAGACGACGTCCAACGACTTCGTGCTGCGCAACGGGCAGACCGAGCTGCTGTCCACCGACATCGCCTCCTGGACGATCACGTTCGCGCAGACCGGCATCGAGTCGCCGATCGGGGAACGGCTGCGCCGGGTGCGGCACCACCTGGACGGCGACGAGATGTTCCTCGCCAACTACGCCGACGTGCTCACCGACGCCCCGCTGCCGGAGATGATCGACTCCTTCGCCCGGCGCGACGCCGGTGCGTCGATGATGGTGGTGCCGCCGCAGTCCTCGTTCCACTGCGTGGACCTGGGCGAGAACGGCCTGGTGGGGGGCATCACCGCGGTGAGTGAACTGCCGCTGTGGGAGAACGGCGGCTACTTCGTGCTCCGCCAGGAGGTCTTCGACCACATCCCGGAGAACGGGGATCTGGTCGCCGACGGATGCGCCCAACTCGCCAAGCGCGGCCGGTTGGTGGCGCACCAGCACCGCGGCTTCTGGAAGCCGACCGACACCGTGAAGGAGCGGGCCGCGCTCGACGCCGCCTACACCCGGGGCGTCCGCCCGTGGGCCGTGTGGGAACGGGACGGCGCGGGGGCGAGCGCGACCGGCAGCAGGGACTGCGCCGGAGCGAGGGCGTGATCCGGCTCGGGGCCGAGCGCCTGGACCGGATCGTCGCGGTGGGCGCGCACTGCGACGACATCGCCATCGGCGCCGGCGGCACGCTGCTGACGATGTGCCTGGCGCGGCCGGGTATCCGTATCGACGCGCTGGTGCTCTCCGGCGGCGGCAGCGAGCGGGAGCAGGAGGAGCGGGCCGCGCTCGCCGCCTTCTGCCCGGGCGCCGAACTGCGGCTGACCGTACTCAAGTTGCCGGACGGCCGGCTGCCGGCGCACTGGGACGAGGCCAAGGCCGCGGTCGAGGAACTGCGCCTGCAGACCGAGCCGGATCTGGTCCTGGCCCCGCGTACCGGTGACGCGCACCAGGACCACCGCGGCCTGGCGAAACTGCTGACCACCGCGTTCCGCGACCACCTCGTACTCGGCTACGAGATCGTCAAGTGGGACGGGGATCTCGGCCGTTCGGCGGCGTACCAGCCGTTGTCGCCCGAGATCGCCGAACAGAAGGTACGGCTGTTGCAGGAGCACTACCCCTCGCAGCGGCACCGGCCCTGGTACGACCGGGAGACCTTCCTCGGGCTGGCGCGGATCCGCGGCATCGAATGCCACGCGCGCTACGCCGAGGCGTTCGCCGTCACCAAACTCACTCTCACTCTGGGGGGATGAACCTTGCGCGTACTGCTGACCGGACACCAGGGCTATCTGGGCACCGTGATGGCCCCGGTCCTCGCGGCCGCCGGCCACGAAGTCGTCGGGCTGGACGCCGGCCTCTTCGCCGACTGCGTGCTGGGCCCGCCGCCCGCGGACCCGCCGGGGATCGGGGTATCCCCTGCTCCGGGGGCCCCTCCCGGCCGAAGGCTGGGAGAGGAGCCGAGAGCTCGGGGAAGGGTGGACCTGCGCGACGTCACGGCCGAACACGTGGCCGGGGTGGACGCCGTGATCCACCTGGCCGCGCTGTCCAACGACCCGTTGGGATCGCTGGCGCCGGAACTCACCTACGACATCAACCACCACGCGTCCGTACGCCTTGCCCAACTGGCCCGCGACGCCGGAGTGCGGCGCTTCCTGTACGCGTCGACCTGCTCGGTCTACGGCGCCGCCGGCGGTGACGACCTCGTGACCGAGGACGCCCCGCTGCGCCCGGTGACGCCGTACGCGGAGTCCAAGGTACGGGTGGAGGACGACCTCCACGCGCTGGCCGACGGCGACTTCAGCCCGGTGTACCTGCGCAACGCCACCGCCTTCGGCTACTCACCCCGACTGCGCGCCGACATCGTGCTGAACAACCTGGTGGGCCACGCGCTCCTGTCCGGCGAGGTGCTGGTGCTCTCCGACGGCACCCCCTGGCGCCCGCTGGTGCACGCCGCCGATATCGCCCGGGCCTTCGCGGCCGCGCTGATCGCGCCGCGGGACGCGGTGCACGACCGGGCGTTCAACATCGGCAGCGAGATCAACAACGTCACGGTCGCCGAGATCGCCGAACAGGTCGCCGAGGCGGTGTCCGGCTCGCGGGTGGTGATCACCGGGGAGACCGGCGCCGATCCGCGGTCGTACCGGGTGGACTTCTCCCGGTTCCGCGCCGCGGTGCCCGGGTTCGACTGCGAGTGGACGGTGAAGCAGGGCGCGCTCGAACTCGCCGACGCCTACCGGAAGCACGGGCTGACCCGGGAGGACTTCGAGCGACGCTTCACCCGCCTCGCCGTGCTGCGCGCTGCGGCCGACGCCGGCGCCGTCGACGACACCCTGCGGTGGCGCCGATGACCGAGGCCGGCGAAGAGATGCACGCGCTGGTGGAGCGGCTGTACCCGCTGTGCCGGAGCATCACCGGCGACGGTGTGCGCGCCACCCTGGACATCGTCGGCGAGTACATCCCGCTCCAGGTGCACGAGGTCCCGACCGGGACCCAGGTGCTCGACTGGACGGTGCCGCAGGAGTGGAACATCCGGGACGCGTACATCGCCGACACCACCGGCCACCGGGTCGTCGACTTCGCCGCGTCCAGCCTGCACGTGCTCGGCTACAGCGTGCCGGTGTCGGCGACCATGCCGCTGGCCGAGCTGCGTGGACATCTGCACACCCTGCCGGACCACCCGTCCTGGGTGCCGTACCGCACCAGCTACTACAAGCCGGAATGGGGGTTCTGCCTGGCTCAGGAGACCCTGGACGCGCTGCCGGACGGCGAGTACGAGGTGCGCATCGACTCCACACTCACCGATGGCCACCTCACCTATGCCGAACACGTGGTCCCCGGTCAGGTCCCTGACGAGGTGATCGTCTCCTGCCACGTCTGCCATCCGTCGCTGGCCAATGACAACCTGGCCGGCATCGCGGTGGCGACGTTCCTGGCCCGGGCGCTGGCCGAGCGGACGCCGTACTACACCTACCGGTTCCTGTTCGCGCCCGGCACCATCGGGGCGATCACCTGGCTCGCTCGCAACGCGGAGCGGGTGGAACGGGTCGAGCACGGGCTGGTGCTGGCCTGCGCCGGCGACCCGGGCCGGCTGACGTACAAACAGAGCAGGCGCGGCGACGCGGAGATCGACCGGGTGCTGCGGCACGTGCTGGCCGCATCCGAACGCCCGCACCACGTCGCCGAGTTCACTCCGTACGGCTACGACGAGCGGCAGTTCTGCTCGCCCGGGTTCGACCTCGGCGTGGGCTCGCTCAGCCGGACCCCGTACGCCGGCTACCCCGAGTACCACACCTCGGCAGACAACCTGGACTTCGTCTCCCCGGAGGCGATGGCGGACACGCTCGCCGTCTGCCGCGAGGCATTCTCTGTGCTGGACCGCAACCGGCGGTACCTCAACCTCAGCCCCCACGGCGAACCGCAGCTGGGCCGGCGTGGGTTGTACGACTCGCTCGGCGGCCGCAGCGACGCGAAGCAGGCCCAGATGGCCATGCTCTGGGTGCTCAGCCTCTCCGACGGCGGGCACAGTCTGCTGGACGTCGCCGAGCGGTCCGGGCTGCCGTTCGACACCGTCGCCGCCGCGGCCGACGCCCTGCACGGCGCCGGGCTGATCAAGGCATGACGCCGATGACCACCGAGGAGGAGAAGACGACGGCGTCGGCAGCCCCGGCCAGGCGCGCCCGGCCGTCCGCCAAGCGGGCCATAGCGGGCCGGCTGTCCTGGGGACTGGCCGACCAGGCGGCCTCCAGCATGACCAACTTCGCGGTGGGGATCTACGTGGCCCGCTCGTTGGGGGTGGCCGCGTTCGGCGCGTTCAGCCTGGCCTGGGTGACCTACGGCGTGGTGCTCAACGTCTCCCGCGGGCTGGCCACCGACCCGCTCGTGGTGCGCTTCAGCGGCGTGCCGGCCGCGTCCTGGCGCGCGGCGGTGGCTCGGTCGTCGGGTACCGCGCTCGGCGTCGGTGCCGCCCTCGGCGCGGCGTGCCTGGTGGTCGGGCTGGGTCTCGGCGGCCGCGTGGGGCCCGCGATCGCCTGCCTCGGCGTCGTACTGCCGGCGCTGCTGCTGCAGGACGCCTGGCGCTATGCGTTCTTCGCCGCCGGCTCCGGGCAAAAGGCGTTCGTCAACGACCTGGTGTGGGGCGTCGCGCTCGTCCCGGCCATGCTGGTGGCGGCCCGCGTGGGCAACGTGGCCGCTTTTGTGCTCGCCTGGGGCGCGTCCGCCGCGGTGGCCGCGGGATACGGCTGCCTCCAGTCCGGCATCCGGCCCCGGATGGCCACAGCGCGCGGGTGGCTTCGCGAGCAGCGCGACCTCGGCTACCGGTACCTGGCCGAGAACGTCAGTCTCAGCGGCGCGAGCCAGCTGCGGGCGTACGGGCTCGGCGCGATCGTCGGGGTCGGCGCGGTGGGTGCGGTCCGGGGCGCCGAACTCCTGCTCGGCCCGTTCATGGCTGTGCTGATGGGGTTGTCGCTGGTCACCGTCGCGGAGGCGGCACGGGTGCTGCGGCGGGCCCCGCACCGGCTGCGCGCATTCTGCCTCCTGCTGGGCGGCGGGCAAGCAGCCGCCGCGCTGCTCTGGGGCGCGGCGCTACTGCTGATACCGGACCGGCTCGGCGAGTTGGTGCTCGGCGGCGTCTGGCCCGCCGCCTCGGAGCTCATCGTGCCGGCCGCCCTCGGCGTCGCGGGCGCCGGCCTCGGCAGCGGCGCGGCGGCCGGGCTGCGCGCGCTCGGCGCGGCCCGACGCAGCCTGCGCTGCCAGTTGTTCGCCTCCGCCTGCTATGTCAGCGGCGGGCTCGGCGGGGCGGCCGTGGCCGGCACGGTCGGCTCGGCCTGGGGCGTCGCCGCCGCGACCGTCTGCGGCTCGGCCGTGTGGTGGCTGCAGCTGCGGTCCGCCCTGCGCGAGCGCCACCACCACCCCATCCCCGAAGTGAGGACGCCATGACCGCCCATCCCCGGTTGAGCATCGGCCTGCCCGTGTACAACGGCGAGGAGTACCTCGCCGAATCGCTCGACGCCCTGCTCGGCCAGACCTACGAGGACTTCGAGCTGGTCATCTCCGACAACGCCTCGACCGACGAGACCCAGGACATCTGCCGCAGGTACGCCGCACAGGACGCGCGCATCCGGTACCTCCGGCTGCCCCGGAACATCGGCGCCGCACCGAACCACAACTACGTGTTCACCGAGTGCCGGGGCGATCTGTTCAAGTGGGCCTCGCACGACGACCTGTACGCCCGGGACCTGCTGCGGCGCTGCGTGGAGGCGCTGGACGAGCGGCCGGACGTGATCCTCGCGCACAGCGGCCAGGCGGTCGTCGACGGCGACGGCAAGGTGAAGGTCCCGTACGAGTACGGGCTCGCCACCGACTCGCCGCATGCGCCGGAGCGCTTCCGCAGTCTGCTGTTCGAGCCCGGTGGCGACGACTTCTACGGGGTGATGCGGGCCGACGTGCTGCGCCGGGTGAAGCCGCACGACAGCTACCACCACGCGGACCGCACGTTCGTCGCCGAAATCGTCCTGCACGGGCCCTTCCACCAGGTGCCGGAGCTGCTGTACTTCCGCCGCGACCACCCCACCCGCGCCGAGCGGGCGAACCCTTCCAAGCGCTCCCGGTGCGTCAACCTGGACCCGCGCCGGGCAGGTCCGCTGCACCCGACACCCCGGCTGCTCGCCGAGTACGTCTGGGGCTTCGCCTCGGCGGTCCGGCGGGCGCCGTTGTCCCCGGCCGACCGGCGTGCGTGCTTCCGCCACCTGGCCGCATGGATGGCCAGCCGGGTCCGGCCGGGCGCCGGCGAGCGGGTCGAGGACCGCGCCCCGGTCGCCCCGGGCCGGCTCACCGTCTCCGTCGACGCCCTCGTCGCCGGACGCGAGAGGAGGCAGGCATGACGTCCGCGGACCAAACTCCGGTGCGCGTCGGGGTGTTCGGCCTGCTCGGCTCCGGCAACCTCGGCAACGACGGGTCGCTTGAGGCCGTACTTGGGTACCTTCGCGCCGAGCACCCGGAGGCGGTCGTGGACGCGCTGTGCGGCGGCCCCGAGGTCGTCGCGACCCGGTACCGGATCCCCGCGACGCGGCTGCACTGGTACCGCGGGGAGTACCGCACCGCGTCACGTGCGGGCGCGATCGCGGCGAAGGGTCTGGGCAAACTCGTCGACGCCGTCCGCACCGCTGCCTGGGTGCGCCGGCACGACGTGGTGATCGTGCCGGGCATGGGAGTCTTGGAGGCCACGCTGCCGCTGCGGCCGTGGGGCTTCCCCTACTCGCTGTTCCTGCTCTGCGCGACCGGCCGGCTGTTCGGCACCCGGGTCGCCCTGGTCGGCGTGGGCGCCGCCCCGATCGGCAACCGGCCGACCCGCGCCCTGGTGCGCTGGTCGGCGCGGCTGGCCACCTACCGGTCGTACCGGGACGCCCCATCCCGCGACGCGATGCGGGAGTTGGGCGTGGACACCGCGCGCGACGAGGTCTACCCGGACCTCGCCTTCGCCCTGCCGACGCCGCGGGCGAGCGGACCCGACAGTCTCTCAGTCCCGCCGGGCCCGGTCTGCGTCGGCGTCATGGACTTCCACGGCGGCAACGACGACCGCGCCCGGGCCGAGGAGATCCACCGGCGCTACCTCGACGGGACAACTCGCTTCGTCCGCACGCTGGTCGAGGACGGCAGGCCGGTCCGGCTGCTCACCGGCGACGAGTGCGACGCGCCGGTGGTCGCCGCGATCCTCGACGCGGTGGACTCGCCGCTGGTCACCGCTGCCGAGGCGTGCTCGCTGGCCGATCTGATGAAGGAGATGGCGGCTGCCGACACCGTGGTGGCGACCCGTTACCACAACCTGATCTGCGCGCTGAAGGTCGGTACGCCGACGCTCGCACTCAGCTATGCGGCGAAGAGCGACGCGCTCATGGCTCAGATGGGTCTTGGCGCGTACTGCCACCCGGCCCGCGAGGTCGACGCCGACCGGTTGCTCAAGCAGTTCCGGGCGTTGGAGCAGCGATCGGCGGAGCTGCGGCGGACCCTCTCCCAGCGGAACCTGGTCGCCGCCCGGCAACTCAAGCACCAGTTCACCGACTTGACCGCGGCCCTGTTCCCGACGGCCGACCACGCCCACGCCCACGCCCACGCCTTGCGGGAGGCTCCATGAATGCGCTCGGAATGAAAGCGACCGAAGTCCCGGCGATCGCCGGCGCGTACCTGTTCGAGCCGACGCCGTACGCCGACGAGCGCGGCTTCTTCTGCCGCACCTTCGACGCCGACGTGGTCCGCTCGGTGGGCCTCGACCCGGACGCCTTCGTCCAGGACAGCGTGTCCCGCTCGGTCCGGGGCGTGCTGCGCGGCCTGCACCTGCGCTCCGGCGCCGGCGAGGCCAAGCTGGTGCGGTGCTCGTACGGGAGGGTCTTCGACGTCGTCGTGGACCTGCGGACGGACTCGCCGACATACCGCAACCGGGCCTTCTTCGAGCTCTCCGGCGAGACGCAGGTGACCTTGTACATCCCGGCGGGGTGCGCGCACGGCTTCCAGGCGCTGACCGAAACCGCCGACATCTCGTACCGGATCGACCGCCCGCACGATCCGGCCGAGGACGTGACGATCGCCTTCGACGACCCGGAGCTCGCCGTTCCCTGGCCGCTGCCGGTCACATCGATGTCCCAGCGGGACCGGGAGGCACCGAGCCTCGCCAAGGTCCTTCAACACACGGAGAGTTGAGGTCTGCGTGGCCACCGAAGACACCGAAGAGCTCAGCCTGCCCCGGTCGCGGCAGGCGAACGAACGGCTGCACGCCCTGATCCCCGGGGGCGCGCACACCTACGCCAAGGGCGACGACCAGTACCCCGAGAACCTGGCCCCGGTCATCAGCCACGGCCGCGGTGCCCACGTATGGGACGTCGACGGCAACCGCTACATCGAGTACGGCTCCGGCCTGCGCTCGGTCAGCCTCGGCCACGCCCACCCACGGGTGACCGAGGCGGCGCGGCGGGAACTCGACCGCGGCAGCAACTTCGTCCGGCCGTCCATCGTGGAGGTCGAGGCCGCGGAACGCTTCCTGGCCACGGTGCCGACCGCCGAGATGGTGAAGTTCGCGAAGAACGGCTCCGACGCCACCACCGCCGCGGTGCGCCTCGCCCGCGCCGTCACCGGGCGCCCGCGGGTGGCCATCTGCGGCGACCATCCGTTCTTCTCGGTCGACGACTGGTTCATCGGCACCACGCCGATGTCCGCCGGCGTTCCGGCGGCGACCACCGAGCTCACCGTGGCGTTCCCTTACGGGGACCTGGCCGCCACACAGGAGCTGCTCACCCGGTACCAGGGCGAGGTCGCCTGCCTGATCCTCGAACCCGCCACCCACACCGAGCCTTCCCCCGGCTCTCGACTTCTCCCCCGGCCTTCGGCCGGGAGGGGGCCCCAGAGCAGCGCAGACCCCACTCCCGGGTACCTCGCCGGCCTGCGCGAGCTGGCGGACCGGCACGGCTGCGTACTGATCTTCGACGAGATGATCACCGGCTTCCGCTGGTCCGAGGCGGGCGCCCAGGGCCTGTACGGCGTCGTCCCCGACCTCTCCACGTTCGGCAAGGCACTGGGCAACGGCTTCGCCGTCTCCGCGCTGGCCGGGCGCCGCGACCTGATGGAGCGGGGCGGGCTGCGTCACCCCCGCGACCGGGTGTTCCTGCTGTCCACCACGCACGGTGCGGAAACGCACTCCCTGGCCGCCGCGATGGCCGTGCTCACCACCTACGTCGAGGAGGGCGTCACCGCGCGACTGCACGCCCTCGGCGAGCGGTTGGCCACCGGTGTCCGCGACGCCGCGGCGAGCATGGGCGTCGGCGACCACATCGTCGTCCGGGGCCGGGCCAGCAACCTGGTCTTCGCCACCCTCGACGAGAACCGGCAGCCGTCGCAGCAGTACCGCACCCTGTTCCTGCGCCGGCTCCTCGCGGGCGGAGTGCTGGCGCCGTCGTTCGTGGTGAGCAGCGCGCTCGACGACGCCGACATCGACCGCACCGTCGATGTGGTGGCCCAGGCATGTGCGGTGTACCGGAAGGCACTGGACGCCGCTGACCCCACCCCCTGGCTGGCCGGGCGGCCGGTGAAGCCCGTGTTCCGTCGCCTGGCGTGACGTGACGTGACGTCAGTGGCCCTCCTGCCGATCGGCGTCGGCCCTCCGATCGACCAGCCGGTCGGCCAGCCGGTCCACCAGCCACGCGGTCACCGACATCACCGCCAGCGCGGTGCACCAGCCGCCGAGGACGTCGGTCGGGTAGTGCGCACCCAGGGCGACCTGCGCCCAGCCCATGGCGGCGCCAGCGACCAGCGCCGCGGCGAGCACGAGCGACGTGCCGGCCGTCCTGCCGAGGCGGAGTCGGCCGCTCGCGAGCAGCGCCACCCCGAGGGAGAGCGCGGTGAAGAAGGCCGTGTGCCCGCTCGGGTAGCACAGGTTGTCGTCGTGGATGGTGCGTCCCACCAGGGACTTGAGCAACGTCGCCGTCCCGACGGTCATGCCGACCCCGGCAACCACGAACACCGCTGCGCGAGGACGCCGAAGCAGCAGACAGCCCGTCACGGTGGCCGCGACCAGCGTCGCCGCTCCTGCGGGCTCCCCCAAGAAGTCCAAGGCCAGAGCGACGTACCGCCACGGCGGCCCCCCATCGTCCACCACCACCGAGATCCGCGCGTCCACCATGCCGGGCTTGCTGTCGCCGGCATACAGGCCCCCGAGCACGACGACCACCAGCGCGGCGAGGGCCGCAATCGGCCCGAGCCGCGCGCGCAGCGATGGAGGCAGCACCGCGTGCGCCGGCCGGCCGTTCACCCGCCCACCGCGTCCCGTCGACCTGCCGCGCCGCAACCCCCTACATGGAGGCGGTCGAGCCCCGCAAGAACTGCCCGCTGCCGCCCGTCGGCTTGGCCGGGACCGTCAGCCTGTACGGGCTGCGCGGCTGGACCGCGCAAGACGACTAACCCGTCAAGAACAAACTGGGCTGAGCCGACTTCCAGTTCCGCTGCGGCCAGGCGATCCAACGCGAGCCCCCCGTCGTGTCCGACCCACCCTCCAGGGACCACAACCGCCCCGCGGACACTCGCTCCTGGCTTATACGACGCCCCGCGAGCCGTCAGCCTGTGCGGCCCCGAACTCGCCGGCCCGGCCATCGCCTTGCCCAACGCATCGGGATCAGCCTCCAGTTGTCACCCTAGCCGACAACCCGGTTCGCCGCCCCCTGCCACCTCCTGCCCGCCCCAGCCGCTCCACCACCTCGACCGGCGGCCGAACCGCGATCGGGTCCCCTGCACGTGAACAGCAGGTCCTTCATGACACCTCTATGACACCGCTTCTCAAGGAGAAGACCTTCGGGGTGTTCGGCCCTGTGGACGCGCTGTACCGGTCTCCCAGGGGGTGTGGTGGCTTGTCAGTTCTGGTTGCCGTCGAGGGCGGCGTCGGGGATCCAGGAGCCGTGGATGCCGGCGGTGACCCGGCGGGGCAGGTGGACGGTGGCGACGGGGTCGAGGCGGGAGGCGTTGAGGACGAGAAGCTGGGAGGCGTCCTGCTTGAGGTCGGAGACGACCGTGAGCAGGTAGCCGTCGTCCTCGTTGGTGGCACCGGCGGCCGGGACGTAGACGGCCTCGCTGGGCAGCCGGGCGTCTCCGACCTCGTGGACGCGCCGGTCGCCGGTCAAACGGTCGTACTTGACGATGCCGTAGCCGCCGAAGCCGTGGTGATCGGGGAAGGACACGGCGTACTGGTAGCGGTGCTCGGCGCCGATGAACTCGTCGTTGAGGGTGGGGAACTCGACGGCGAGGTCGTCGATGGTCCGCTCGTCGACGGTTACGGCGACCAGGTCGATCGTCCAACGGCGGGTGCGGGAGCGGGCGTTCGGCTCGGTGCTGCGTCCGGGGGCGCCGACCCACCAGTTCCACGAGAGGTGGAAGCCCTCGCGGTCGACGGTGGGGCCCTCCAGGACGATGCGGCCCTGGGCGTCCTCGTAGGCGTTGGCGGTGTGCAGTATGTTGCCGGGCGCGATGGGGAACCAGCGGATCTTGCCGGCGCCCTGCGGGCCGCGCGGCATGACGCCGATGCGGGCGGGCTGGTCGTCGCGCCAGCCGTAGGGGATGCCCGAGTGCTCGTTCGGGTCGAAGGTCACCGAGCCCTCGACGAAGACCACGTGGTGCCGGGTGATCGCGAAGTCGTGCTTGAGGGAAGCGGTGGCGCCCGGGATTTCGGCGCTGTGGGTGATCTCCCCCTTCGCGTCGGCCACGTAGTACGTCAGGAAGGGCGGGAGGGGAGAGGAGCCGAAGAAGTGCAGTTCCCCGGTGACGGGGTCGGTCTTCGGGTGCGCGGTCATGGCGCTGCGCAGCCGGCCGTTGAAGTCGTAGGCGCCGACGGTGTCCAGGTCCCGGGTGAGCTCGAAGGGGAAGTTGGCTTCGCACAGGGCGAGCAGGCGGCCGGCGTGTTCGATGACATGGGTGCCGGCCGTGCTGGCGGTCAGGTCGGGGCCGGCATCGGTCATGTAGGGGGCGCCGTCGAGGGCGGGGGTGTGGACCCAGCGGTTGCGGTACCACTCGGCGTGGCCGTCACGCAGGCGGATGCCGTGGACCATGCCGCTGCCCTTGAACCAGTGGGTGGGGGTGATACCGGGCTTGGGGTTGTGGCTGTTGCGGATCAGCCGACCGGTCAGCTCCGGGGGCAGTATGCCCTCGACGGTGAGCCGGGTGGCGGTGGTCTCGTCGACGGCGGGCGTGTAGTGGCCGGTCAGGTACGGCTTGCCGGTCATTTCGGGAACCTCGTTTCGCTGGACTCGGTGGATATGCGCCGGCAGGTGGGAGGAGCCAACGGGTCCGCCGCCCTGACCACTGAACCGTCCTGGGGCCGGACGGGACCGAGGCCGTCTGCAAGCCGGTCGGCGTGGCGGCAGTGGCGACGGCGGGAGCGCGACGAAGACGTGGGTCTCACCGCTCCAGGCGGCGGAAGGCTGTCTCCCGCCGTCGGTCCACGAGCGCGGCGGCCCGGTAGTACGTCGGGCCGATGCCGGAGGCGCCTTCCGGCGGGTGGGAGGCCCGTTGTGGTGTGCGGTCCTGGCTGCGGGCCGCTGGGGGTCACGGGGTGGGCGGGGTCCAGTCGGCGGGTAGGCCGGACTGGGCGAGGACGGCGTTGAGGCTGTAGTAGTCCTGGTCGCCGGTGATGTGTCGGCGGCTGTCGAGATCGAGAAGGGTGGCCATCGGTACAGCGAAGGGCTTGGGCGCGCCCTTGAGGTGGCCGGAGTAGACGGCCTCGATGGTGATGTGGTCGCCGTCGCGGTGGGTGGCGCGCACGGTGACGTGGACGGTGTCGATGACGCTGTCGGCGCGGGCCTTCCATCCGGCGATCTCCTGACGGCCGTGGAAGGTGACCCCCACGGCTTGGTCGGTGTAGGTGCCGTCGGCGGTGAACAGGGCGCCGAGTGCCCGGGGGGCGGTGCCGTTCCAGGCACCGGCCCACTGGGCGACGATCCTCGGCAGGTGTTGGTCGGCGGGCTGCGCGGCGAAGCCGGTGGTGCCGAGTGCGGCGGAAACGGTCGCGGCGCAGATCGCCGCGGTCACGGCACGGTGCGAACGAAGCTTCATGGTGATGGCCCTTGGGGTGATGGCGTGTCGGGTGACGGATCCGGGCGGGCATTCGGTGCTGTGAAAGCGGCGTTGACGGGCGGGCGGCCTTGGCACGTCTCCGGGCGTAGTCCGGCGGACAGGCCGGACAGCGGCGGAATCACCGGACACGGCCGGGGACGCTGAGGCGCGACTGGGCCTTCGGCGGTTCGGCTCTTGGGCACCGCGATCGTCGAGTTCGGCCACGGGCGGTGCGCTCAGCGGGTTGCCGGTGGCAGGGGTGCTGGTCGGTTTCGTCTGACGACCGGCGGCGGCGACATCCCGGAGCGGTGCGCGTCATGGGTCAGGGGGTCAGGACGACCTTGCCGGTGACGGTGCCGGACTCCGCCAGGCGCAGTGCCTCGGCGGCCCTGGTGAGCGGCAGTTCGGCGGCGATGCGGGCGGTGACGTCGCCGCGGCGGACGGCGGCGAAGACCTCGGTGAGGTCGGCTCGCAGCCGGGCGCGGAAGCGGTCCTTGCTCAGGGACCGGCCGGCCCAGATGTTGTAGAAGTAGGCGCGGCGGCCGTTGGGCAGGGTGTTCCACAGCGAGACGCGGGCGAGGATCTTCAGCACGGGCCACTGCTTGGAGCCGGTGTCGTCGCGGGTGGAGGCGCTGCCGTAGGAGACGAGGGTGCCGCCGGGGGCGAGCAGGTGCCAGGAGTCGGTGACACTTCGGCCGCCGACGTGGTCGAAGACGGCGTCGATCCCACTGGGCGCCAGCTCCCGGACCTGGCCGGGCACGTCGCCGGCGCGGTAGTCGACCGGGATGACGCCCAACTCCCGCAGGGCGTCGTGGTGCCGGGCGGAGGCCGTGCCGATCACCTTCACACCCGCCGCGCGGGCGAGTTGGACCAGGACCGAGCCCACGCCGCCGCTGGCCCCGTGCACCAGGACCGTCTGTCCGGCGCGCACCCGGGCCTTGCGGTACATCATCTGCCAGGCGGTGATGCCATTGACCACTACGGTCTCGGCCTCCGCCGCGGTGAGGCCGTCCGGGACCTGGACCGCGTCCTTGGCGTCGAGCACCACATGGCTGGCCCACCCACCGACCTTCACCAGCGCGGCCACCCGCCGACCGGCCAGGCCCGGATCGACGCCCTCGCCCGTCGCCAGCACCCGACCCACCAGGTCGTAGCCGGGCACGAACGGGAACGGTGGCTGGTCGTAGTACCGCCCGCGACGCATCTGCTGCTCGGCGAACGACACGCCGGTCGCCTCCATGGCGATCACGATCTGTCCCGGCCCGGCATCCGGCACGACTGCTTGGCGGATCTCCAGACCTTCCGGGGCCACGATGCCCGGCAGAACGACCTGGACGAGGTGTTCGCTGCCCATGACCGCCCCCTTTTCTTGCTAGAAGAATTTGCGTTCGTTAGAAGTTATAACTGCACCGAGAGTGAGAGTCAAGAACGATGGTGATAATCTCTAACTCAGTGATGCTGGAGCTTCGGGAGAACGGGAGACAGGGCGTGATCGAGCCGGACACGAGTACTCCGAGGGAGCGGTACCGCGCCCAGGTGCGGGAGGAAATCAAGCAGCACGCCTGGGCGCAGATCGCCGCCGCCGGGGCTTCCGCCCTGTCCCTCAACGCCATCGCCAAGCAGATGGGCGTGAGCGGACCGGCCCTGTACCGGTACTTCGCCAACCGCGACGAGCTGATCACCGAACTCGTCAAAGACGCCTACCGCAGCCTGGCCAACACCTTCCGCACCCGCGCCGAGGCCGGCGCCGACCTCATCGCCCTGGCGCACGCCCTGCGCCAGTGGGCTCTGGACGACCCCCAGCGCTACTTCCTCGTCTACGGCACTCCCGTGCCCGGATACCAAGCGCCCGAAGACACCAGGCGAATCGCCTCCGAGATCATGGCCGTCCTCCTCGACGCCTGCACCGCCGCGCAACCGCCCCACACGCCGCCGTCCCCGCTCGACCCGCACCTGGCCGAGGACCGGGCCTGGGCCGGAGAGCACCCGGCCCCCCCGGCAGCGCTCCGCCGCGCCCTCACCTTCTGGACCCGCCTTCACGGCGAGCTCTCCCTCGAACTCGCCGGCCACTTCACCGGCATGGGGTTCGACCCAGCCCAGCTCTACGCTGCCGAAACGCAAGCCCTCGCGGGCAGTTGACCGTCGTCGCCGTGCATGTGGCCGTGGCCACGCGCCACGGCTGGGACGGTGACGAGTTCTCCTTCGCGGTCGGCGGCCGCCACCTCGCGTGGGGCCGTGTCGACCAGCCGCCGCTCCAGCGTTCGTCGGCGGCTCGTTGCTGTCCGGCCCCACGATCGTGGACCGACTGGCCTGACATCGATGCCATCGGCCCCGCCAAACGGATCATCCTGGTCACCTGCCACGTCCCGCGTTCGTGGCAGGACTCGGTGAACCGGGCCGTCAGCACGGTGGCGGCGCGCAACCTCAATGTCGCCATCGCCGACTGGAACAAGGCCGTCACCGGCCACGAAACCCTGCTGCGCGACGACGGCGTCCACCCCGGCCCCGAAGGCGGCCGGCTCTACGCCGACACCATCGCGACCGCCCTGTCGACCCTTCCGGCCGCCGGGCAATAGGTCTGTCCGGCGATCAGGTGCGGAGCCAGATGATCGCCCGCACAAGTCCTCGTGCTCGGGATGTGCACCGCGCTGGTCCGGGGGTGGTACTCGCGCAGGTCACACCCGCATCTGGCAGAAGGGCCATTGTCTCCCGGCGTGCAGGTCGACTCGTCCGCCGTGACGACTCCGCCCCCGGCGAACGCCTGGGCGGGACCCTTCTCCGCCCCGCTGGGCATCCCTCTCGCATCGCTCGCGTTCGGGGTGTCCGCGTTCGAGGTGCCTGCGTTCCGCTTCGAGGCGGACGCCGTGCGGCTCATCGTCGCCGCCGAAGGCACCGGGCGGCCGCGCCAAGACACTGGCCCGATGGCAGCGGCGCCTCCTCCAGGACGAGGTGCAACACTGCGGCGGCAGCCCCCGGTGACCGGGTTCGGTACGTCAGCGCTTCGGCGGCGGCTTGATCAGGTAGATCCGGCGGGCCAGGTCCAGATCGGTCAGCATCACGTTGGTGCCGTTCCAGGTGTACGAGCGCTGCTGCTGCCACACGGAGCCGTTGTTGCCGCTCGGGTCGGCCCGGTGCGCGTCCACGACGACCCCGGACCGCTGGCCCCAGTTCTGGATCTCATCCGCGTGGCGGTTCACGGTCCAGTCCTGCCCGCCCCGGATGTGCTGGGCGATCAGCCCGGGGATCACCTGGAACCGCGCCCCTTCGGCCAGGGCCACGGCCAGCCTCTCGACACCGTCCCGCAGATGGTGGTTGCTCGTGCCGGGGTCGTTGTCGAACAGCTGGCGTACGGCGTCCCTCAGGTGGCCCCGGCCGACTTGGATGGTGGGGAGGTCGCGATAGGTGACGGGAAAGGGGAAGCGCGACCTCTGGGCTTGTGGGTACACATCCCCCGAGACCATGTCGTTGCCGTCCTCGGTGAACGTGTAGACGATCCCGCGGTTCCCGTGCTGCACGTAGAAACCCAGCAGATAGTTGTCGGACCGGCGGAAGAGTCCTCGGACCGCGCCGCCCCCGACGTCGCCGCGCTCGGCGAGCCGTCCGATGTTGATCGACTGGAAGGCTGCGGGGTCGGGGTTCCGGATCAGATGGCCGGACCCGGGCCGCCTGGCGGCCTCGTCCCCGAGCATCGCGCTGCGGACGTTCCCGACCATGTGCGTGTAGAGGTTGGCGTACTCCTCGTCGCTTCCCACCGCCCTCGGCTGCGGCTGGGCCTGCGCCTGCGACCGGGCATGTGGCCGGGCCACCGGGCCGTTCTGGGCGACGGCGCTTCCCGCACCGAGCGTACCCGCCAGCACGGAGACCACGGCCGTCGCACTGATCAATCGCCGCCGCAGCGACCCGTGTTCAGTTCCTCGCGTCATCGCTTCTCTGCCTCCCATGTCAGGCCCAGAAGTCGAACTCGGCCTGCAGGTGGCCCTTGGTGACCCGGCCTCCGTCGCTCCAGTAGCGGGCCTTGTACTCCTCGCCCTTGTTCATCCACATGCCGATCATGGTCGAGCCGTACGAGCCGCAGTGGGCGTTGCCGCAGGCCCAGTCCCACGTGATGCGATTGCCCTTGCTGTCCAGGATCTCGATCCAGTCCCAGCCGTCGTACGGATCCCGCCCCGAGGGCGTCATCCACGTCACGTTGATGCCGGTGAGGTGTGACTGGTACCACCAGCCGCGGTATTGCGCCGGCGACACCTCGCTGATCAGGTAGTTGGTGTTGATCGCGGGGTCCCCGGGGCTCTGGTGCGTCGGCGGCTGCCAGTGCTCACGCGCCGAGTCGGTCGCCGGAGCCGCCTGCACAGCAGCGGCCGTCGTCGACTTCTGCGAACCCTGCGACGCCGCGGAAGCCGTTCCCAGCGCCAGCACGGACACACTCGCGAGCACCCCGGCCATGACCGCGGCCCGCCGCCGAGGCGTGTTCACCCCGGCGCATAGGGAAGAAACCTTTCCCTTGCCTCGTGTACGGAACACCATGCCCACCCCACCTTGTCGTTGATCGGTGATCGATACACCGGAGACGCTAGGGAGCGGCGTTCAACGTTTCGTTGACGCCCGCTCAACGCGAGAGCCTTGAAGCATGTATGCGGGGCATGGCGATGACGTCGCAGACCTCCGCCGCAATGTCCTCCCAGGTGTCCGGTGGGGCGGCCGCGGCCCCACCGAACGAGCGGCGGCGCACCAACGGGAACGGGCCTTCCCGCAGCCGAGGAAGGGGCCTTGGTGGCCGCCGTTGCGGAGGGCCTCGTCGCGTTCCGGCCGGTCACCCCCGAATCTCTGGCATTTCCCCCAGTCTTTCGTGATCAGGATGATGGCGCGCGGCGGCTCGGGCTGAGGGACACGGCTCGCGGTTCCCACTGGGACGGCCCCGCGGAACAGCCCTGCGGGGAAGGCTCCTTTCTGCGAAGGTCGGGTACTACCAGCGTGTTCGAGAACCAGCATCTGTCACGGCGGCGTCTGCTCGGAATGGCCGCCCTCAGCGGCGCCGCCGTCGCCGGAATGACCACGATTTCCGCCGCCCCGCGTGCGGCCGCCGACGAGCGCGGTCCGCGGGCCGACAGTGGCTCGTTCGTACCGGCCGTGGTGATCGGTACGGGTTACGGCGCCGCGGTGTCCGCGCTGCGGCTCGGCGAGGCCGGCGTTCCCACGCTCATGCTTGAGATGGGCCAGCTGTGGAACAAGCCCGCCGACGACGGCAACATCTTCTGCGGCATGCTCAAGCCCGACCGTCGCTCCAGCTGGTTCAAGCACCGCACCGAGGCTCCGCTGGGGTCGTTCCTGTGGCTGGACGTGATCAACCGGGACATCGACTCGTACGCGGGCGTGCTGGACAAGGTGCACTTCGACCAGATGTCGGTGTACGTGGGGCGCGGGGTGGGCGGCGGCTCGCTGGTCAACGGCGGCATGGCCGTGGTGCCGAAGCGCTCGTACTTCGAGGAGGTCCTACCGCGGGTGGACGTCGCCGAGATGTACGACCGGTACTTCCCGCGCGCCAACGCCATGCTCAAGGTGAACCACATCGACAAGGGATGGTTCGAGGAGACGGAGTGGTACAAGTTCGCGCGGGTCTCGCGCGAACAGGCGGTCAAGGCGGGCCTGGGCACCACCTTCGTCCCCAACGTCTACGACTTCGACCACATGCGGCGCGAGGCGGCCGGTGAGGCGCCCAAGTCGGCGCTGGCGGGCGAGGTCATCTACGGCAACAACCACGGCAAGCAGAGCCTGGACAAAACCTACTTGGCCGCTGCGCTCGGCACCGGCAAGGTCACCATCGAGACCCTGCACCAGGTCAAGGCGATCCGTCAGCAGCCGGACGGCAGCTACGTGCTGTCCGTGGACCAGATCGACGCCGACGGCAAGACCGTCGCCCACAAGGAGATCGCCTGCCGCCACCTGTTCCTCGGCGCCGGCAGCCTCGGCTCCACCGAGCTGCTGGTGCGCGCCCGGGACACCGGCACACTGCCCGACCTCAACGCCGAGGTCGGCGCGGGCTGGGGTCCCAACGGCAATATCATGACCGGCCGGGCCAACCATGTCTGGAACCCCACCGGGGCCCACCAGTCGTCGATCCCCGCGCTGGGCATCGACGACTGGGACAACCCCGCCGCCCCGGTCTTCGCCGAGATCGCGCCGATGCCGGCCGGCATCGAGACCTGGGTCAGCCTCTACCTGGCGATCACCAAGAACCCCGAGCGCGGCACCTTCGTCTACGACAAGGCCAGCGACCGGGCCGTGCTGCGCTGGACCCGGGACCAGAACACGCCCGCCGTCCACGCCGCGAAGTCGCTCTTCGACCGGATCAACACGGCCAACGCGACGATGTACCGCTACGACCTGTTCGGGCCGCAGCTGAAGAACTTCGCCGATGACTTCTGCTACCACCCGCTCGGCGGCTGCGTCCTGGGCAAGGCCACCGACCTCTACGGCCGGGTCGCGGGCTACCGCAACCTCTACGTCACGGACGGCGCGCTCGTACCGGGGTCCATCGGGGTCAACCCCTTCGTGACGATCACGGCGCTGGCCGAGCGGAACATCGAGCAGATCATCGCGAAGGACGTCAAGACCGCGCGCTAGTACGCACGTTACGGTCGGCCCCTGCCGCCGCCGCGAAGCGGGGCGGTGAGCGCAGTGAGCCGATGTGCCACTCACACGGCGGGAGTTGGCGGCCGGCCCGGCGGCGTGTGCGGCGGACGTTCCGGCTCTCCCCTCGTGCGGAGGGCCGGTTCGTTGCTGCCGCGAAAGCCCTCGCTCGGGTTCTAAGGATTTTCCGGTGGGTGGCGTGAGATCAAAGAGGGGTGCGGCCGGTCGATCCGCACGGGGGGCTCGCCGAACCCCGTCTGTCCTCGCGAAAGGGATTCCATGGGCTCCGTCCGACGGCCGGTCCTCTTCGGCGGCCCGCTGGAGAGCGGGCCGGCCGCTCCCCCGCCGACGGCGTTCCGGCCCTCCGTCCTGGGCGAGCCAGGAGTCACCGCCCCCTTCCGTCCGCGCGAGCGCGGAGCGGTTCGGTGCCCCGCGGCGTGCGGCGGGTGGCGGTGGGACCGCGGTCGAGCCGATCCACGCACATCCGACCCCGGCTCCGGCATGAGGCCACACGAGCACCACGTACGAACCAGGACCACGAGGAAGACAAGGGAGAGCAGCGGATGTCGTTCAAGTACCCCGTGTCCAGGCCCGCTCTGGACGGCAGGGAGCTGGAGTATCTGACCGGTGCCGTCGAGGACGGCTGGATTTCGTCCCAGGGCCCGATGGTCGGGCGGTTCGAGCGCGCCTTCGCGGACTACAACGGGGTCGCGCACGGCGTGTCCTGTTCGTCCGGGACGGCGGCGCTCACGCTGGCGCTGCGGGCGCTGGGCATCGGTCCGGGTGACGAGGTGATCGTTCCGGAGTTCACGATGGTCGCCTCGGCGTGGGCGGTCACCTACACCGGCGCAACCCCCGTCTTCGTCGACTGCGCGGACGACCTCAACATCGACACCGCCCTCATCGAGGAGAAGATCACCGCACGGACGAAGGCCATCATGCCCGTCCACATCTACGGCCGCCGCTGCGACATGGACGCCATCATGGACATCGCGTACCAGTACAACCTGCGGGTCGTGGAGGACAGCGCCGAGGCCCACGGCGTCCGTCCGGTCGGGGACATCGCCTGCTACTCACTGTTCGCCAACAAGATCATCACGGCGGGAGAGGGCGGCATCTGCCTCACCGACGACCCCAGGCTGGCAGGGCAGTTGGCGCATCTGCGGGCCATGGCCTTCACCAAGGACCACAGTTTCCTGCACAAGAAGGTCGCCTACAACTTCCGCATGACGGCCATGCAGGCCGCCGTCGCCCTCGCCCAGGTCGAGCGGCTGGAGGAGATCCTCCAAACGCGGCGGGAGATCGAGCGGCGCTATGACGAGGGGCTCGCCGGAGTTCCCGGCATCACGCTGATGCCGCCCAGGGACGTGCTGTGGATGTACGACCTGCGGGCCGAACGCCGGGAGGAACTGCGGGAGTTCCTGGCGGACGAGTCGATCGAGACCCGGCTGTTCTTCAAGCCGATGAGCCGACAGCCCATGTACTTCCACCCCGACTGGCCCTCGCTCAAGGCGAACACGTTCGCCGAGGACGGCCTCTACCTTCCCACGCACACCGGACTGACCGCCGCCGACCAGGACTTCGTGATCGACCGGGTCCGCGCGTTCTACGGCGCCGGCTGACCGGTCCGTTCGAGAGGGGATTCCGACCCATGACGCCCACAGACCCGGCCACGCCGCAGACCTGCCCGGTCTCGGCGGGCACAGCCCCGGCCACGGACACGACGGATCCGCTGGTCGTCGACCTGCCGCTGCGCCGGCCCGGCGTGCCGTTCCCGCCGCCCCACTATGCCGACTACCGCAACCACGAGGGACTGGTCCTCTCGCACCTGCCCGACGGCAGGCGGGTGTGGCTGGTCACCCGGCACGAGGACGTACGCACCGTACTGACCAGCCCCGAGATCAGCTCCAATCCCGCGCACGAGGGCTTCCCCAACATCGGGGCGACCGGTGGAGTGCCCACACAGGACCAGATCCCGGGCTGGTTCGTGGGGATGGACTCCCCCGAGCACGACCGGTTCCGCAAGGCCCTCATCCCGGAGTTCACCGTGCGGCGGGTGCGCGCGATGCGGCCCGCGATCGAGCGCACGGTGGACGCGCAACTGGACGCCATGCTGGCCGCGGGCGACACCGCCGACCTCGTCGCCGACTTCGCACTGCCCATCCCCTCCCTGGTGATCTCCTCGCTGCTCGGAGTGCCGCCCGCCGACCGCGAGTTCTTCGAGTCCCGAACCCGCGTCCTGGTCTCCCTCCGCACCGCGACCGACGACGACCGGATGGCCGCCACCAAGGACCTCCTGCGCTACATCGGCCGACTGGTGGAGATCAAGCAGAAGTGGGGCGGCGACGACCTCATCACCCGGCTGCTGGCTACCGGCTCGATCGCCCCCCACGAGCTGTCCGGCGTGCTGATGCTGCTGCTCATCGCCGGCCACGAGACCACCGCCAACAACATCGCGCTCGGCGTGGTCACGCTCCTGACGAACCCGCAGTGGATCGGTGACGAGCGGGCCGTGGAGGAGACGCTGCGCTTCCACTCCGTCGCCGACATCGTGTCCCTGCGGGTGGCCGTGGAGGACGTGGAGATCGCCGGGCAGCTCATCAAGGCGGGCGAGGGCATCATTCCCCTGGTCGCCGCGGCCAACCACGACGAGAACGTCTTCGCCTGCCCCCACGCGTTCGACCCGTCGCGGTCCGCCCGCTCCCACGTGGCGTTCGGCTACGGCGTGCACCAGTGCCTGGGGCAGAACCTGGTGCGGGTCGAGATGGAGGTCGCCTACCGGAAGCTCTTCGAGCGCATCCCGAACCTCCAACTCGACGTGCCCCTCGACAGGTTGGGCATCAAGTACGACGGCGTGCTCTACGGGCTGCACCAGCTGCCCGTCCGCTGGTAACCGCCCCGGCCCCGTCCGCCCGGCGGCGCCGGGCCACCGGGCGCCGGGCGGCCCACCTTCACCCCAGGAGAGACATCGACATGCGTATCACCGTTGACCCCGAGCGCTGTGTGGGGGCGGGCCAGTGCGTGCTGAACGCGCCCCGCCTCTTCGACCAGGACGAGGACGGGCTCGTCACCCTCCTCGCCGAGCCCGGCGCCGACCAGGAGTCCGCGGGCCGACTGGCGGCCGCCCTGTGCCCGTCCCAGGCGATCACGGTGCACGAGGGCTGAAGCCCGAGGCGGGCGGAAGCCCGTCCTGCGAACCCCGGCGTGTCCCCCACGCCCGACGAGAGTCCTTGAGATCCGGGAGCGATGGTGCCCGTCCACACAGATGACTACGCGATCCAGCCGCCCACCGACGCGGCGGATGTACCGGGCGGCGGCACGCTGCCCGAGGTGTTCCGGACCGCCGTGGGATCCGTCCCCGACGCGGTGGCCGTCGTCGACGGGGACCGCTCGTGGACGTGGGCGCAGTGGCGGGCGGACGTCGACGCGCTGGCCCGCGGGCTGCAGGAGTCGGGCGTCGCGCCCGGCGACGTGGTGGCGGTGCGGCTGCCGAACTGCTGGGAGCTGCAGACCCTGCACCTTGCCGTCGCGGCCGTCGGAGCGGTGTTGCTGCCCCTCCATGAGGGCACCACGGTCCCGGAGGTCCGCGCGCTGCTGACCCGGGCGGAACCCGTCCTCCTCGTCCTGTCGGCCTCCGGGAGCCAGGACCTGGCGACGGCCGGTTCGCTTCTGAAGGGCGTACCGTCGCTGCGCGGCGTGCTGCTGACCGGGGCGGCCGAGGCACCGGCCGGGGATCCGGGGGTCGGATCGCTGACCGGTCTGCTGGCGGCCTGGGCGGGGAGCGGGCCCCGGCCGGTGGACGTCACCCCCGACCTGCCACTCGTCCTGATCCCCTCGTCCGGGACGACCTCGGCGCGGCCCAAGCTGTGCGTGCACAGCCACGACGGTCTGCTGTCCAACACCGCGGCCGTCACCGCCGAGGCCGCCGACGCCTTCACCGGCACGGTCCTCACGGCCTGCCCGATGACCCATCTGTTCGGCCTCCAGGCCATGCACGCGGCGCTGTTCGCCGCCTGCCGACAGGTCCTGCTCACCCGCTGGGACGTGGACCGCTTCCTGGCACTGGCGCGGGCGCACGACCCCCGTGTCGTCGTCGCCGTGCCCACCCAACTCCAGGACGTCGTCGCGCGGTTGGAGAGGACTGGCGAGCCGGCGGGGTTCGCGCCGGGCCAGGTGCGTACCGCGGGGGCCGCCGTCGCGCCCCCGCTCGCCGCACGGGTGCGCACCGCCCTCGACTGCGAACTGGTCGTGGTGTGGGGGATGTCGGAGGTCGGCACCGGCACCCGCACCCGGGCCCACGATCCCGACGGCAGCGTGGGAGGGCCGGTCCGCGGCGTGGAACTGCGGGTCGTCGACGAGTGCGGCGAGATGCGCGCGCCGGGCGATGCCGGGGAACTCCAGTACCGGGGACCGGGGTTGTTCCGCGGCTACTTCCGCGAGCCGGAGCTGACGCGCTCGGCCCTCACCGAGGACGGCTGGCTGCGGACCGGCGACCTCGCGGCCATCGGCACGGACGGCGTGGTCGTGCTGCACGGCCGCGCGGCCGAGTTGATCAATACGGGGGGCCGGAAGTTCCCCGCCACCGAGGTCGAGGGGCTGCTCGCCGGCCTCGCGGGCCTGGGCCCGCTGGCCGTGGTCGGCGCACCGGACGACCGGCTCGGGGAGTACCCGTGCCTGGTCGTGAGCGACCGCACGGACCGCACCATCGGCCTGAGCGAAGTGACCGCGTTCCTGCGCCGGCAGGGGCTCGCCGACCACAAGATCCCCCTCGAACTGGTCACCGTGCGCGAGCTCCCCCTCTCCCCCGCCGGGAAGCTGGACCGCAGGGCGCTCCAGCGGCGGCTCGCCGGCCTTTCGGCGGTGCCCGTTCCCGCCCGGCTCGGCGCGGTCCCGCCGAACATCGTCGAGGAGGCGCTGGAACTGGTCCGCGACTGCGTCGGCCGGGTGCTCGGGCAGGCCGGCACGGCCGTCCCGTTCTCCCCCGACGCGGACTTCCGCCAGCTCGGCCTGGACTCCATCCGCACGGTGCGGCTGCGGAATCTTCTGCGGGAGGAGACCGGGTTGCCGCTCCCGGTCACCCTGGCCTTCGACTTCCCCACCCCGCGGGCCGTCGCGCGCGTATTGGTGGAGCAGGAGGAGCCGACCCACGAGGCGGCGCGGCAGGTCCCGGCAGACGGCGCCGACCCGGTGGCGATCGTCGGCATGGCCTGCCGGCTGCCGGGCGGGGCCGACTCCCCCGAGGCCCTGTGGGACCTGCTCGCCGGCGGGACCGACGCGATGTCCCCGTTCCCGGACGACCGCGGCTGGGACCTGGCGGGGCTCTTCGACGAGGACCCCGACCGCCCGGGCACCTCCTACGCGCGCGAGGGCGGCTTCCTGCACGACGCGGGCGGCTTCGACGCGGGCTTCTTCGGCCTGTCCGACCAGGAGGCGACGGCGACCGATCCGCAGCAGCGGCTGCTTCTGGAGGCGGCCTGGGAGACCTTCGAGCGGGCGGGCATCGACCCCGGGTCGCTGAAGGGAACCCGTACCGGCGTGTTCACGGGCGCGATGGACCGCGGCTACGGCGCGAGCGCGTCCGCCGCGCCCAGCGCGTGGGAGAGCATGCTCATCACCGGGACCGCCGGCAGCGCGATCTCGGGGCGCATCGCCTACACCTACGGGCTCGAAGGGCCCGCGCTGACGGTCGACACCGCCTCCTCGTCCTCCCTCGTCGCCCTGCACCTGGCCTGCCGGTCCCTGCGGTCGGGCGAGACCGACCTGGCGCTGGCCGGCGGCGTCACCGTCATGGCGAACCCGGCGCCGTTCGCGCACTTCTCCCGGCTGCGCGCGCTCTCCCCCGACTCCCGCTCCATGGCGTACGCGGACGCCGCGAACGGCTCCGCGTGGTCGGAGGGCGCGGGACTGCTGCTGCTGGAGCGGCTGAGCGACGCCCGGCGCAACGGCCACCGCGTCCTGGCCCTGGTACGGGGTTCCGCCACGAATCAGGACGGCGCCTCCAACGGGCTCACCGCGCCGAGCGGGCCCGCACAGCAGCGCGTCATCCGCCAGGCCCTGGCCGACGCCGGGCTGGCGCCGCAGGACGTGGACGCCGTGGAAGGGCACGGCACCGGCACTCCGCTGGGCGACCCCGTCGAGGTCCAGGCCCTGCTGGCCACGTACGGCCAAGGACGTTCCGGGGAACGGCCGTTGTGGCTGGGGTCGGTGAAGTCGAACATCGGGCACACGCAGGCCGCCGCCGGGGTCGTCGGGGTCATCAAGGCGGTGCTGGCGCTGCACCGCGGCGTCCTGCCCAGGACGCTGCACGTGGACGCCCCCTCGACCAAGGTGGACTGGTCCGCCGGTGCGGTGCGGCTGCTGACCGAGGCGCGGCCCTGGCCGCGGGAGGGCGGACGCACCCGCCGGGCGGGGGTGTCCTCGTTCGGGCTCACCGGCACCAACGCGCACGTGATCCTGGAGGAGGCGCCGGGCGAGCAGGCGGAAGCGGTACCGGAGGAAGCGCGGTCCGCGCCCTCCCCGACCGGGGCCCCGGAGCCGGCCGGTGGCACGCCCACGCCGTGGGTGCTGTCCGCCCGCAGCCGGACCGCTCTGCGCGCGCAGGCGCGGCGCCTGGCCGAGCATGTGGCCGCCGACCCCGCTCTACGCGCCCAGGACGTCGCCCACGCCCTGGCCACCACCCGTTCCCTGCACCAGCACCGGGCCGTCGTCAGCGGCTCCGACCGAGCCCAACTGCTGTCCATTACCGCTCAGTTCGGGCGCGGCGAGCGGGCCGCGGGCGTCGTCCTGCACGATTCCGCACCGGGCGGGCTGGCCTTCGTCTTCTCCGGGCAGGGCAGCCAGCGCAACGGCATGGGGCGCGAGGCGGCCGAGGCGTTCCCCGTCTTCGGGCAGGCGCTGCACGAGGTGTGCGCCACGCTGGATCCGCTGTTGGCGCGGCCGCTGACCTCGGTGATGTGGGCGGCTCCCGGTTCCGAGGAGGCGGCCCTCCTCGACGACACCACCTACACGCAGCCCGCGCTGTTCGCCGTCCAGGTCGCCCTGTACCGGCTGTTCGCGTCCTGGGGCGTGGTCCCCGACCACCTGGTGGGGCACTCGGTCGGCGAGATCTCCGCCGCCCATGTGTCGGGCGTGCTGGGCCTCCAGGACGCGTGCACCCTGGTGGCGGCCCGGAGCCGGCTGATGGGCGCGCTGCCGCCCGGCGGCGCGATGGTGGCGGTGCGCATCGCGGAGGCCGACGTGGCCCCGTGGCTGGCGGAGTTGACGGACTCCGTGGCGATCGCGGCGGTCAACGGCCCGCACTCCCTCGTGCTCTCGGGCGCCGAGGCCCCGCTCACCGCACTCGCGGACCGGCTCGCCGCCGCCGGCCACAAGACCCGCAGACTCATGGTGAGCACCGCGCCCCACTCACCGCTGATGGCCCCCATGCTGGAGGAGTTCGGCGAGGTCGTCCGCACGCTGTCCTTCGCCGCGCCCTCCGTTCCCCTCGTCTCCACCGTCACCGGCCGCCCGCTGACCGGCGAGGAGGCGCGCGACCCGAACCACTGGGTGCGGCACGTGCGGCAGTCCGTGCGGTTCAAGGACGCGATCGACCGGCTCCGGGACGAGCGCGTCGCCGGGTTCGTGGAGCTGGGGGCCGAGCCGGCGCTCACACCGATGATCGACGAGTGTCTGGAGTCGGCCGACCCGCGGCCCGGGACCGCCGTGGTACCGAGCCTGCGCAGCGGAGTGTCGGAGCAGCACGCCCTGCTCACCGCCGTCGCCCGGATGCACGCCCACGGCGTTCCCGTCGACTGGGACGCGGTGCTCCCCGGGGCCCGGCCGGTTGCCCTGCCGACGTACGCGTTCCAACGGCGGCGGTTCTGGCTGGCGCCGGTTCCCGTGGGCTCGGCGGGTGGGACCGCCGTCGCGGGCGCCCCGGGCGTCGCGGGCGCTGCGGACGCCGCCGACGGTACGGCGGCCGGCGCGGAGCCGCCGGCGCTTCAGGCCCGTCTGTCCGGTCTCGACGACACCGCGCAGGACGCGCTCGTACTGGCCCTGGTCCTCGCCGAGACCTCGGCCGCGCTCGGCGGCCAGGAGCCGCCCGACGAGGACGGCAGCCGCACGTTCAAGGAACTGGGCATCAACTCGTTGAACGCGGTGGAACTGCGCAACCGCCTGATCGCGGCCACGGATCTGCGGCTGCCCGCCACGCTCGTCTACGACTACCCCACGCCGAACGCCGTCACCCGTCTCGTCCGCGAACGCCTCGCGCCACCGGCCGCCCCCGCCCGCGATGTGGCCGCCGCCGTGGCCGAGTTGGAGTCCCTGCTCGCGGCCGGTGCGGAGTTCTCGGCGGAGACGGTGGCGCGGTTGCGGGCGGTGACGGCCAGCGGCGGCGGTACGGGCGCCGACACGGGCGGCACTCCCCATACGGCGCTGGACCTGGCATCGGTCAGCGACGAGGAACTGTTCCGGCTGATGGACTCGGAGAGTTGACGGGTGGTGGGTGCGGGGGGCCTCCGGGGCTCCCCGGCACCCACCACCCACCTCGCCAACACTAGATAATTCCATGCCGTTTCGGCCCGTATGGTCCCGGCATGAACTCCCATTCCCCGGCGGCGGCGCTGACCGCCCGCCGCATCGCCGTATCGTTCGTGGCGGCCATATCGGCAGTGGGGGTCACCGCGCCCCTGGCCTCGGCCGATCCTCTCGGCACGCACTCGGGAGAGAGCCGGCACGCGCCGCGGGCACCGCTCCCCGCGCACCGGATCCCGTTCACCGACGCCAGGGTGACCCAGCAGGAGGACGGCTCGTTCCTGGTGTCCTGGAAGGCGCCCGGCGTCGGTTCGGTGACCGTCCACGCCGACGACCGGGCCGTGGCGCACGGCGGCGCCGAGGACGACGTCACCGTCCGCGGACTTCCCGCCACCGACCGCCGGTGGTTCCGCCTCGTCCCGGACCAGGGCGCCCCGCTCACCCTCACCGACCGCTCACTCCGCCTGGAGGGTGCCGCCAACTTCCGCGACGCGGGCGGGTACCGCACCGTCGACGGCCGTTGGGTGCGGATGGGCGTGCTGTACCGCGCCGACGACCTGCACGCCCTCACCGACGCCGACCTCGCCAAGCTCCAGCGGCTGGGCATCCGGACGGACTTCGACCTGCGCACGCCCGGCGAGCGCGCCACGGCCCCCGACCGCGTACCCGCGGGCGCGCGCTATGTCGCGGCCGATGCCTTCGGCGGGCACGGCACGGGCCGGCTGCCCGCCGCGGCCCGGACGGTCGAGCGGATGATGATCCGTTCCCACCGGGGGCTCGTCGCCGATCCCCCGGCGCTCGACGCCTACCGTTCGCTGTTCCGCCACGCGAACGACCCCGGCTCCCACGCGCTGGCCTACCACTGCGACCGCGGCAAGGACCGTACGGGCTGGGCCACCGCCGCCCTGCTCACGGCCCTCGGCGTGGACCGTGACACGGTCATGCGGGACTACCTGGCCACCAACGACTACCTCGCCGCGAACAACGCCGCCGCCCTCGCCGAGCAGCCCGCCGCGGTGGCCGCCCGCCTCAAGCCGCTCCTGGACTGCAGGGCCGCCTATCTGAACGCGTGTTTCGACCAGGTCACGGCCCGCTTCGGCACCTTCGACGGCTATCTGCGGGACGGGCTGGGCCTGAACGACCAGGACCTGGAACGGCTGCGCGAGGCACTGCTCGCCGACTGATCGGCGCCGCGGGGAACAGCAGCCCCTGGGCCCGAAACCAACCTGACCTGGCGACTGCCCGCTCGCGGAACAGGTGCGGAGCCCGTTGCGATCGAGCCCGCGACGAGGCACGGCGCCATTGCACAACCCCCCAGACATTCCGGGCCCTTACCCGACACCGTCTCCGACGCATCCACCTGCGGACCAGCGCGGAGCCCCGTCCCCATCACGCCACGGACCGCGCCCCTGCCGGTACGCGAGCTGCCGGTGCCCGGCAGCCATCGCCACACAGCACTGTGCGCCGCCGGGCTTTCCGGCGGCGCACAGTTGTCGGTGCGTGCGAACCGGCCGGTACTGTCCGGGAGTTATCAGTACCAGCCGGTCCGTCGGCTCAGGACAGGCCGAGTTCGTTGTCGAGGAGGTCGAAGACCTCATCGTCGGAGGCGGACTCGAAGTCGAAGTCGCCGTCGGGCGAGGACTCCTCGTGCCCGGCTGCCCCGCCGCTGTCCCGCAGGGCGTCCCACTTCGCAGTGAGGACCTCCAGGCGGCCGGCTATCTGCTTGTGGACCTCCGCCGTGACGTCGAGTCCGCCGAAGGTCTTTTCCAGCCTCATGAGTTCGCCGAGGAGCGCCTCCGGGCCGGAAGAGGACTCGGGTGCGATCCGGGCATGGACGTGATCGACGAGTTCCGCCGGCGTCGGGTGGTCGAAGAGCAGGGTCGCCGGCAGCCGGATTCCGGTGAGGTCGCTCAGACGGTTACGGAGTTCGACCGCGGTCAGGGAGTCGAAACCCAGGTCCAGGAAGGCACGGTCCTGGTCGATTTCCGTGCCTCCGGTGTGCCCGAGGACCGCCGCGACCTGGGCCCGTACAGCATCCAGTACGACCTCGCGCCCCTCTGCCACCGATAGGCCGGCCAGGCGCCGGGCGAACGCGGCCGCGGAGTCGCCGTCCGCCGCGGCCGTGCGGCGACCCGGGGTCCGGATCAGGCCGCGCAGCAGTGGTTGGGGCTCGCCCTGGGCGCGTAGCGCCGCGAGATCCAAACGGACGGGGAGCGCCATGGGTTGGGTGGTGCCGAGCGCGGCGTCGAAGAGTGCCACGCCCTGCTCTGCGGACAGCGGCGGCATGCCCTGGCGGGCGATGCGTTGCCGGTCGGCATCGGTGAGAGTGCCGGTCATACCGATGTCCTGCGACCACGGGCCCCACGCCAACGACGTCGCCGCAAGACCCGCCGCACGACGATGACGCGCCAACCCGTCCAAAAAGGCATTGCCCGCAGCGTAGTTGGCCTGACCAGGACTACCGATCGTGCCCGCCACCGACGAGAACACCACAAACGCATCCAAATCCAGATGCCTGGTCGCCTCGTGCAGAT
>NZ_JBNHIN010000052.1:0-55378 GCF_050054615.1 Streptomyces sp. YGL11-2 | reverse complement strand
CCAAGGGCATCCGCGTCATCGACGCCCCCGTCTCCGGCGGCGAGGCCGGCGCCATCGAAGCCGTCCTGTCCATCATGGTCGGCGGCGAACAGACCGACTTCGACACCGCCAAGCCCATCCTCGAAGCCCTCGGCAAGACCATCGTCCTGTGCGGCCCCCACGGCTCCGGCCAGACCGTCAAGGCCGCCAACCAGCTCATCGTCGCCGTCAACATCCAAGCCTGCGCCGAAGCCGTCGTCTTCCTGGAGAAGTCCGGCGTCGACCTCAACGCCGCCCTCGACGTCCTGAACGCAGGACTCGCCGGCTCCACCGTCCTCACCCGCAAGAAGGACAACTTCCTGCGCCGCGACTTCAAGCCCGGCTTCCGCATCGACCTCCACCACAAGGACATGGGCATCGTCACCGACGCCGCCCGCAACGTCGGCGCCGCCCTCCCCGTCGGCACCGTCGTCGCAAGCCTCGTCGCCTCCCTGCGCGCACAAGGCGACGGCGGCCTCGACCACTCCGCCCTCCTCCGCGGCGTCGAACGCCTCTCCGGACACCCCACCCAGGGCTGATTCCCACCATGGGGGCGCAGCGCATTCCCGCCGTACAGGCGGCCGTTCAGATCATGAAGGACGAGGGCGTCGGCATCGCCTTCGGCTGCCCCGGTGCCGCCCTGCTCCCGCTGTACGCGGCGATGGAGCGGGTCGGCGGGATCGGGCAGCTGTCCGTGCGCCACGAAGAGGGCGCCGTGCACATGGCTGACGGCTGGGCCCGTACGACCGGGAAGGCCGGCGTCGCCGTGGTGGCGGCGGGTCCGGGGGCGGCCCGGCTGATCACCGGACTGCACGCGGCACTGCAGGACGCGGTCCCGCTGGTCTGCATCACCGGGCGGGAGACGACCGGTCCGCGCCGTGCGGGCGGCCCGCCGCGGCACGAGGCGTACCGGCCGCCGGATCTGGTCCGGCTGGCCGGAGCGGTCACCAAGCGTGCCGAGCGGATCGAGGACCCCGCGCGGATCCCGGGCGCTTTCCGTGAGGCGTTCCGGATCGCGCGGGAGGGCCGTCCCGGACCGGTGCTGATCGATGTGCCGGCCGATCTGGCCGCGGCCGAGATCATCTGCGGCCCGGCACCGGCGGGCGGGATCGGGGGCGGCGGTCCGGCCGCGGCGACCGGTGGCCGGTGGCCGGAGTCCGGTGGCGGGCCGGCGCCGGTCGCACCGCCGGACGGTACTGATTCCGGTGCCGTCCCAGTCCCGGCCGGCTGGGCGCTGGCGGAGCTCGCCGAGATCTTCGGCGCGCGGTCGCCGGCGGACACCTCTGCGGACACCTATGTCGTCAGCGGGCTGCCGGAGACGTTCCCCGGCGCCGCCGCCGATCCGCGCCGCCACCGGGTTCCCCGGCGCAGCGGTCCGCCGGGGTGGGAGGTGCCGGCCGCGATCGGGGTGCGGACGGCGCTGGACCACCGGGGCGAGCGGGATGCCGAGGTCGTGGCGGTCGTCGACGGCCGCGGGTTCCCGTTCCTGGCCCAGGAGTTGGCGGCGGCGGCCCGGTACGAAGTGCCGTTCGTCGTGATCATGCTCGGCGGCTCCGAAGAACCCGATCCCTTCACGGATCACCTCAAGCTCGTCGAGGCGTACGGCTGCACCGGCCGCGACGTCCTCGATCCGGCGGAACTCCGCTCGGCGGTCCAGTGGGCCCGCAAGGAAGCCGTCTCCACGCGGCGGCCGGTCCTCGTCGAGGTCCGGGCCGGGCATGCGGCGGGCGCCCGCGGCGACCCCGCGGCCGATCCGGTCCATGAGTTCGCCCACGGGACCTAGAGGCCCCTCCGGGCCCGTGAACACCAGCTTCCGGGCGGTGGCTGCGCTGACACCTGTCCTGTCGCGCCCAGGCGTGGCCGCCGCCCGGAATACCCAGCCCTCGTAACCCAGGATTATTTCAACAAACTGTTGACGTTTGGTCGGAGCTGTTCTTACGCTCCGACATGCGGAAGCCAACTTCCGCGCTCTCGTACGGAAGGTCACCATGTCGAAGCCCACGCGGACGGCGCGCACTCTCACCACGGAGGCTGGCGCCCCCATCGCCGACAACCAGAACTCCGCCACCGCAGGCGTCGGCGGCCCGATCATTCTCCAGGACCAGCACCTCCTGGAGAAGCTCGCGCGCTTCAACCGCGAGCGCATCCCGGAGCGCGTCGTGCACGCCCGCGGCTCCGGCGCATACGGCTACTTCGAGGTGACCGACGACGTCACCGCCTTCACCCGCGCCGACTTCCTCGGGACCGTCGGCAAGCGGACCGAGACGTTCCTCCGCTTCTCGACCGTCGCGGACAGCCTCGGCGGCCCGGACGCGGCCCGCGACCCGCGCGGCTTCGCCCTGAAGTTCTACACCGAAGAGGGCAACTACGACCTCGTCGGCAACAACACCCCGGTGTTCTTCATCAAGGACCCGATCAAGTTCCCCGACTTCATCCACTCCCAGAAGCGCGACCCGTTCACCGGCAAGCAGGAGCCGGACAACGTCTGGGACTTCTGGGCGCACGCCCCCGAGGCCACCCACCAGATCACCTGGCTCATGGGCGACCGCGGCATCCCGGCGTCCTACCGCCACATGAACGGCTACGGTTCGCACACCTACCAGTGGACCAACGCCCAGGGCGAAGCCTTCTTCGTCAAGTACCACTTCAAGACGAACCAGGGCATCCGCTGCCTGAGCGCCGAGCAGGGCGCCGAGCTGGCGGGCAAGGACCCCAACAGCCACCAGACCGACCTGCTCCAGTCCATCGAGCGGGGCGTGTACCCGTCCTGGACGCTCTACGTGCAGATCATGCCGGCGGCCGAGGCGGCCAACTACCGCTTCAACCCGTTCGACCTGACCAAGGTGTGGCCGCACAGCGACTACCCGCTCCAGCGGGTGGGCCGCCTGGTCCTGGACCGCAACCCGGACAACGTCTTCGCCGAGGTCGAGCAGGCCGCCTTCTCGCCGAACAACTTCGTGCCCGGCATCGGCCCGTCCCCGGACAAGATGCTCCAGGGCCGGCTCTTCGCCTACGCGGACGCGCACCGCTACCGCCTGGGCGTCAACCACACCCAGCTGCCGGTCAACGCCCCCAAGGGCACCCAGGCCAACAACTACGGCCGGGACGGCTTCATGGCGTCCAACGCCTACGACCGCCACGCGAAGAACTACGAGCCGAACTCGTACGACGGCCCGGCCCAGACCGACCAGCCGCTCTCCGCGCCGCTGGCCGTCTCCGGCTACGTCGGCACCCACGAGGCCCCGGCCCACTCCAAGGACGACGACTTCTTCCAGGCCGGTGAGCTCTACCGCCTGATGTCCGAGGACGAGAAGAAGCGCCTGGTGGACAACATCGCCGGCGGTCTCTCCCAGGTCGGCCGCGACGACGTGATCGAGAAGAACCTCGCCCACTTCCACGCCGCCGACCAGGACTACGGCAAGCGCGTCGAGGCGCGCGTCCGTGAGCTGCGCGAGGACTGACGGGAGGTCAGACCCCTTGCGCAACCGTACCGGCTGGCCCGTTGAGGGGTGGTCAGCCGGTACGGGGAAGTAGTGCGGAGCTCCGCGGCGTCCCGGGGAGATTCCAGTGCGGTGGCAGGCTCACCCGACAAGGAGGGTGAGCCGTCTCCCCGCCGCGGAGCCCGCCTGCTGTCACCTTCCGCACCCCTCTGCGCCGACTCCGTCCGGCGGTGTGGGGGTACCTCCCAGCAGTGGCTGGGGGAATTGTCCCGTCGCGCCCATCTCTCGCACTGTCGGGCGGGAACCACCGCACAGGGCCCGGAATTCCGTACGGTCACGGATTCCGGGCCCTGTGTGCGTCCGGGGCCGTGGGGAACTCCGCGCCCGCTCCGCGCGCCGCACCCGCCGATACCCCTCTCCAGGCGATACCGACGCACCTCTCCAGGCAATTCGGCCCCCGGCAAAAGGTTTTGGAGGGACGATGGAGCAGAGCAGCAGAGCCGTCTGACTGCGCGCCCGACCTGCCAGGAGCCGACCATGGCCGACAGCGTGCCGGTGCGGTGCCCCGCGTGCCGCCGCGAGAACGCCTTCACCCCGCCCACCTTCCCGTGCGCCTGCGGTGCCCCGCTGACCATGCCGGTGCTCAGAGGCGGGGTACCGGTCGAGATACTGCACCGCACCTGGCAGGCGTCCTGGGTCGAGGTGCGCTGCGAGGTCTGCGGTCGGCAGGACGAGTGGCCGGCGCCGGAGGCCGGCTGTGTGTGCGGCACCGTCGTCCGGGTCCCGATCACTCCCGCGCCCACCCCTCCCCCGCCCAACTTCCCGTCCCCCGGCGGGCCCGACCGGCCCGCGCCCCGTACGCGTGCCGAGGCGGGTCCGCCGCCGGCGCCGCAGCGGCCCGTGTTCCGCCCGGTGACCATCCGCACGGCCCGCGACTGCGTCACCGCCGCCGCCCAGTACCTGAAGTGGTTGGGGTTCGCCGATATCGCCCGGACCCAGGAGCGGACCGCCTCCGGAGTGGATCTCAAGGGCACCGGTGTGGTCGCCCAGGTCGACCCGACGACCCGCTCCACCGGACTGCGCGAGATCGAGTGCGTCTGGCTCAACGGCCTCACCGACGCGGCGATCGCGGTCTTCTTCTCGCTCGCCGGCTATGCCCGCGACGCCCGCTCGCGCGCCGACGACCTGCACATCCCGCTGTTCGTCATGGACCTCACCGGCACCCCGCAGCCGGTCAACGACGCCGCCGACGAGCTGATCACGTACGGGGCGCGGCGGCGCTGAGGGGCGGGAGGCCGGGGCGGCGGTACCGGGCTTCCGGACCGCGGGAACTCCCCGGGATCCGGGGTCCGTTGTCCGTTCCGTGCCGCGGGTGTGCCGGGCGGACGGCAGAATGCTCCCCATGAAGATCATCGTGATCGGGGCGACCGGCACCATCGGCGGTGCCGTCGCCCGAGAGTTGGCGGACCGCGGCCACGACGTCGTCCGCGCCGCCCGCCGCGGCCCGGTCCGGGTGGACCTGACCGACCCGGCCTCCGTGGACGCGCTCTTCGCTTCCGTACGCGACGTCGACGCGGTCGTCTGCTGTGCGGCGAGCGGCCGGCTCACCCCGCTCGACGCGCCGTCGGACGACGACTTCACCACCGGACTGGACGGCAAGCTGCTCGGCCAGGTCCAGCTCACCCGGCGGGCCATCCGGCACGTCCGGGACGGCGGCAGCATCGTCCTCACCAGCGGCGTCTTCACCGAGCCCACGCCGGGCGGGGCGTTCGGCGCCCTGGTCAACGCCGGGCTCGACGCCTTTGTGGCGGCGGCGGCCATCGAGATGCCGCGCGGTCTGCGGCTGTCCGTGGTCCGCCCCGGCTGGGTCTGCGAGACCCTCGCCGGGCTGGGCCTGGACCCGGCCGGCGGCACCCCGGCGGCAGAGGTGGCCCGCCGGTACGCCGACGCCCTGTCCGCCGCACCGGACACCGCCGCCCACCCCATAGCCCCCGCGTAAACCCACGTACCAGCAACGGAGTTGCCCCGTCATGACCACCCTGGTCGTCCTGGCCCACCCCGACCTCGGCGCCTCGCGCACCAACGCGGCACTGGCCGAGGCCGCGCGCACCACCCCCGACGTCCATGTGCACGACCTCTACGCGGCCTGCCCGGACCTGCGGATCAACGTGGCCCGGGAGCAGCAGCTGCTGCTCGCCCACGACAGGGTCGTGCTCCAGTTCCCGTTCTACTGGTACTCGGTCCCGCCGCTGCTCAAAGCCTGGCTCGACGACGTCCTGGAGTACGGCTTCGCCTACGGCTCGCAGGGCACCTCGCTGCACGGCAAGGTGCTCCAGATCGCGACCACGACCGGCGGCCCCGCGGCCGCCTACCGCCCCGACGGCTACAACCGCTTCCCGATCCGCGATCTGCTGCTGCCGTTCGACGCCACCGCGCATCTGACCGGGATGCGGTACGCGGATCCCTTCATCGTGCACGGCACCCGGGTGCTGACCGACGAGCAACTGGCGGACGAGGCCGACCGCTACCGCCGGCTGCTGCTGGAGAAGACCGACGAGCCGGCCGGGGACGGGGCGCCGGAGGAGGGCGAGGCGGTCCCCGCCGGCTGAATCCACTGGATCGGGCGGCCGGGACCGGCGACACTGACCTCGTGATCATCCGTGTCCCGGCCCCGGCCGACCTGCCCGCGCTCCGCGCCGTCGAACGCGCCGCCGGCCAACTTCCCCCATGCCTCAAGGGCATGGGAGGTACCCCCATCGCGATCTGGGCATGGCACGGATCGCGGACGACGAACCGCCGCCGCTGGCACTGCTGACGGAGTATCAGCGCGCCGGCCGGGCGCTCGCCGCGTACGACACGGACCGCCCCGGCGCGCGGCCGGTCGGGTATCTCCTCTGGGACCCGGTCGACGGCTGCACCCATGTCGAGCAGGTCTCGGTCCACCCGGACCGGGCCCGGCGGGGCATCGGCCGGGCCCTGATCGACCGGGCCATGGGGGTACCTCCCCTGCCCTTGAGGCAAGGGGGAAAGACGGCGGACGGCCCGCCCTGACCCTGACCACCTTCGCCGAAGTGCCGTGGAACGCGCCGTACTACACCCGGCTCGGCTTCCGGGCGCTGGCCGACAGCGAGCTCACCCCCGGTCTGCGGGCCCTCCGCGCCCACGAAGCGGAACTGGGCCTGGACCGCTGGCCGCGGGTCTGCATGCGGCGGGAGGCCGGGTCGGGGCCGCGGACATAATGACCGCATGATCGACGCGAAAGCCCTCCGCTCCTTCTGCCTCGACTTCAACGGCGCGACGGAGGAGTTCCCGTTCCCCCGGCACCCGGAGGTCTCGACGTTCAAGGTCGGCGGCAAGATCTTCGCGCTGACGACGCTGGACGCGCGGCCGCTGACCGTCAGCCTCAAGTGCGACCCGGAGCTTGCCGAGCGGCTGCGGGCGGCACACACGGAGGTGGTGCCCGGCTACCACCTCAACAAGCGCCACTGGAACACCGTTTCGCTGACCGGCGACCTCTCCGACCGGCTCGTCCGGGACATGGTCGAGGACTCCTACGACCTGGTCGTCGCCTCGCTCCCCCGTGCCCAGCGGCTGCTGCTCGACTGGCCGGGCGAACGCCGCTGACCGTCGCCAACTCCGCTGTCCCGCCCATCGCTTGACCTCTGCCCCGTCGCCACCGTCGCCCTGGCGGATGGCTGCTGCACGCAGGAGAGCTGCACGCGGGAGACGCGTACTTCCACCACCGGGAGATCGCCGCGGATGCCCCGCAGCCGCATCCCCTGCTGGATCCGGTCCAGCTGGACGCCCAGGTGGACGAGAAGCTGCGGATCGCCCACCAGGAGCGGCTGCGGGACATCGCGACACGCGCAGCGGCCGGGGAACCGGTGACGGCCCTCAAGGCACACGACCCGTGGGACTACCTCCGGCTCAGCGGCGCCACCGCGCGCTGACGGGTCATCAGCCCTGCGGCGGCAGTTCGGCGCGGATGCCGCCCTGGGCGGTGGCCGGGGCCAGGGTGGCGTAGCGGCCGTCGACGGCACCGTTGCCGGCGTACTCGGCGGTGTAGCCGCCCCTGAGCACGGCGGCACCGGAGCGCGGCTTGTCCGCGGTGCAGGACGCCCGCCCGGCGGCGTCCGTCCTGGCCACGCACAGCACCTTGCCGGTGGTGTCCTTGAAGGTGATGGTCGCGTTCCAGACGGCGTCCTGCGGACCGGCGTTCCGGGCCCGCGCCAGGGTGGCGTGCAGCCCGATGACCTTGAGCGGCTTCGTCGACAGGGTGGCCTTGCCGGCGGTCAGCCGGGTGGCCATCTCCGGTACGGCGGCGGCCGGTTCGCACAGCCCCCGCGACCAGTCGAAGAGTCCGCCGGGGGCGCAGGTCACACGCCCCTCCTCGGTCGCCACGCGGTGGGTGACGGGATCGCAGCGGTAGAAGGCGGCGGCGCTGTCGGCGTCCACCACCGTCGGCGCCACGGTCGCCTCGTCGACACCGCTCGCACAGCCGGCGGTGAGCACCTCGCGGGTGGGGCCGTCCGGGCTGCCGGGCTGGATGACATCGGCGTAGGCGGGGGCGGCGAAGCTCCCCAGAGCGGCGGCCACGGCGGCGGCAGTGGTCGCCCAACGAGCAATACGGGTCATGGAATTCCCCTCTTGACCGGATTCCTGGCAGGATTTCCGGCCTGGTTGTCGGCCTGGTGTTTGGCCTGTTTCGCGGCCCGGCCCCCGGCCGGATGCGGCCGAACGAGCCAGGTCAGGACCCTATCGACCGCACCGCCCGGCGCCGACGGCACCCCCGCCGGCGCGCCGCGGCCCGGCCGGAGAACATTCCCCTGAACACCCCGCCGGGAGGCCCTCGTTACCGATCCGGAGCACCCGTACGCCGCAGCCGACGCGACCCCCGAAGGGCCGCGCCGGCCCACCCGGTCAGCCGGTCACGCCTTCCCCGCCCGGCCCAGCCTGCCCGCCCGGCGCGGGGCCCGTTCCGCCTCCGGCGGCCGCTGCGCCTCCCCCAGCCGCCGGGCCAGCTGCTCCCGGAGTTCGATCTTGCGGACCTTGCCGCTGACCGTCATGGGGAAGGCGTCGACGATCTCCAGATAGCGCGGCACCTTGAAGTGCGCGAGCCGGGAGCGGCAGTAGCGGGCCAACTCGTCGCGGGTGAGCGGGTCTTCGGGGTTGCGGAGGATGACGCAGGCGGCGATCTCCTCGCCGTACTTCTCGTCCGGGACGCCGATGATCTGGACGTCGGCGATCTTGGGGTGCGAGTAGAGGAACTCCTCGATCTCCCGCGGGTAGACGTTCTCACCGCCCCTGATGATCATGTCCTTGATGCGGCCGACGATCCGGACGTAACCGTCGTCGTTCATCACCGCGAGATCGCCGGTGTGCATCCACCGGGCCGGGTCGATGACCTCGGCGGTGCGCTGTGGCTCCTCCCAGTAGCCGAGCATCACGCTGTAGCCGCGGGTGCACAGTTCGCCCGGGGTGCCGCGCGCCACGGTCACCCCGCTCGCCGGGTCGACGACCTTGACCTCGATGTGCGGCAGCACCCGCCCGACGGTCGCGGTGCGGTGCTCCAGGTCGTCGCCCCGCCGGGTCTGGGTGGAGACCGGCGAGGTCTCGGTCATCCCGTAGCAGATGGACACCTCCGGCATGTGCATCTCGGTGAGCACCCGCTTCATCACCTCCTCCGGACACGGCGAGCCGGCCATGATGCCGGTGCGGAGGGAGGAGAGGTCGTAGTCGGCGAAGTCCGGCAGGTTCAGCTCGGCGATGAACATGGTGGGGACGCCGTAGAGCGCGGTGCAGCGCTCGTCCTGGACGGCCCGGAGGGTGGCGGCGGCGTCGAAGGCGGGCGCCGGGATGACGATGCAGCCGCCGTGCGAGGTGATGCCGAGGTTGCCCATCACCATGCCGAAGCAGTGGTAGAAGGGCACCGGCAGGCACACCCGGTCGTGCTCGGTGTACGCGATGGTCTCGGCGACCCAGTAGCCGTTGTTGAGGATGTTGTGGTGCGAGAGGGTGGCGCCCTTGGGGAAGCCGGTGGTGCCGGAGGTGTACTGGATGTTGACCGGGTCGTCGGCGGTCAGCGCCTTCTCGCACTCGGCGAGCCGGGTGTGCGGTACGGCCGCTCCGGCGGCCAGCAGCCCGCCCCAGGTCGGGTCGCCGATGTACACCACATCGCGCAGCGTCGGGCACTCGGCCCGCACCTGCTCGATCATCCGCCGGTAGTCGCTCGCCTTGTGCGCGACGGCGGAGACCAGCACGCTGACCCCGGCCTGCTGGAGCACATACGCCAACTCGTGTACGCGGTAGGCCGGGTTGACGTTCACGAGGATCGCGCCGAGCCGCGCGGTGGCGTACTGGACGAGGACCCACTCGGCGCAGTTGGGCGCCCAGATGCCCACCCGGTCGCCCTTGCCCACCCCCTTGGCGAGCAGCCCGAGCGCCACCTCGTCGACCGCCCGACCCAGTTCCGCGTACGTCCAGCGGCGGCCCCCGGCCACCTCGACCAGCGCCTCGCGGTCCCCGAAGCGGGCGATGGTCCGGGCCAGATCGGCCCCGATGGTCCGGCCGAGCAGCGGACGGTCCGCCGCCCCGCTCGCGTACGACAGCTCGGTCTGCGGCTGGCTGCTCATCGCTGGTTCTCCTTCCGGTACGCTCCGCCCTCCCGGGGCACCCCGTCCGACACATCCACCCATGCGGTCATCCACCACTCCCAGAAGCCCGACGTCAGCCGTTGCTGCACTACACCCGCAAGGCTGCCCACTGGAGAGGACGCGTCACTCCAGGAACATCCACTACGCGCCGGGTACAGCATGGCGTCCCAGATGCCCGAAAGGCCCCTGACTCGCCCGCCCTTTCGCACCGCGGAGGCCGGTTCGCCCGGGGCGGCACACCGCCCGCCGACCGCCTACCCACAACCTCAGGCAACGCTCCACCGCTCAACGGGCCGCGTCCCGACCCCTGTTGAGGGACCGGGACGCTTACGGGCACGACCCATCGGACAGGCCCTAGTTGACCTCTCGCGCAAGCCCCGACCAGTACGGCCGGCGGAGCTTGAACTTCTGGATCTTCCCGGTGGCCGTGCGGGGGATGGAGTCGCGGAACTCCACGGACGTCGGGGCCTTGTAGCCGGCCATGCGCTGTTTGCAGTGGGCGATGATGTCGGACTCCTGGGCCGTGGCGCCCTCGGCGAGGACGACGAGGGCCTTGATCGTCTCGCCCCACTTCTCGTGCGGTACGCCGATGACGGCGACCTCGGCGACCGCCGGGTGGCTGAAGATCACGTCCTCCACCTCGATCGACGAGACGTTCTCACCGCCGGTGATGATGACGTCCTTCTTCCGGTCGGAGATCGTCAGATGGCCGTCGTCGGGGTCGAGGATGCCGCCGTCGCCGGTGTGGAACCAGCCGTCGGCCAGCGCCTCCGCCGTCTCCTCGGGCTTCTCCCAGTAGCCGTCCAGCACCGTGTTCGAGCGGGCCAGCACCTCGCCGGAGTCGGAGACCTTCAGCTTGACGCCGAGGGCGGGCAGGCCCGCCCGGGAGAGCCTGCGGGCGCGCTCCTCGGCGGGCAGGTCCGCGTCGGCCGGCCGGGTGCGGTTGAAGGTGAGCAGCGGCGAGGTCTCGGTCAGGCCGTAGAGCTGGGTGAACTCCCAGCCCAGTTCCTCCTCCACGCGCCGGATGGTCCTGGTCGGCGGCGGGGCGCCCGCGCAGATCAGCCGTACCCGGTCCCGTCCCGGGATCTCGCCCTCCCAGTGCGCCGCCGCGTCCAGGACCATGTTCCACACCGCGGGCGCGCCGCACATCAGCGTGACGCCGTGCTCGTCGACCCGCCGGAGGATCTCGGCGCCGTCGACCTTTCGCAGTGCCACCTGCTTCACGCCGAGGCCGGCCGCCACGTACGGCATTCCCCAGCCGTTGCAGTGGAACATCGGCAGCGTGTGCAGGTACACATCACCCTCCCACACCCGGGTGTGCAGACCGAAGGTCATGCCGTTGACCCAGATGTTGCGGTGGGTCAGCTGGACGCCCTTGGGGCGGGCGGTGGTGCCCGAGGTGTAGTTGATGGTCGCGGTGGCGTCCTCGTCCGGGTCCGACCAGGGGCGCGGCTCGACGCCGAACCGCATCACGTCGGTGTCGGTCTGCTCACCGAGGACGAAGCGGTGGCGCGCCTTGACGCCGGACAGCGCATCGTCCAGTTCCGGGTCGACGAGGAGGACGGCGGAACCGCTCTGCCGGACGACGTAGTCGACCTCGTCGGGCTTGAGGCGGAAGTTGACGGGGACACAGATGCGGCCGCTCATCGGCACCGCGAACAGCAGCTCCAGCATGCGTGCGGAGTTGTGGCTCGCGACGGCCACCCGCTCTCCCTCGCCGACCCCGAGCGCGTCCAGCCCCGCCTGCCAGGCGCGGACGCGTTCGGCGAACCGCCCGTAGGTCGACTCGGGCACCGGCGGGGCGGGTTGATGCGGCTCGTCGACCACGCCCGGGCTGTCCCGGAACCCCAGCTCGGCCCGGTCGAGGAAGTCCGCGATCGTCATCGGTGTCCGCATGTTCTCTCCTGTATCCCGAACAAACTCGTGTCACGGCCGAGCGGCCGTCCGCGCTGTCCTCATCATCGCCGCAGCGCCTGCTGCCATCGTGTAATCAGTGGCGCGGTCCCACCACCCCCTGATGGGGGGAAGGGGAAGCGGAGGTGTCGGCGCGCGGTGCGAGTCGGGGGGAGAGAGTTTCCGTCGACGTGGCGGCGGCGCCGTCGCGGCCGTTGGGGGACGGGGGCGTCGGCCCGTCCCCCCGCGCGGCGACCGCCTGCGGGCTACTTGTCCGCGGTGAGCTTCCCGGCCGCGCCCCAGCTGTCGGCCGGGAACTCCTGGATCCAGACCTGCACGGTCTCGGCGGGAATCCGGTACGCGTCCACGAACGCGTCGGTGATCTGCCTGACCAGCTCCCGCTTCAGCTCGACGCTGCGGGGACCCTGCTGAACGGTGACGACGGGCATGTCCGTACTCCTCGACTCGGTGGCGAGCGGCGGCCGTTGGGATCTCCGACCGCCCCGGGTTCCGGGTGGCTCGCCGGGGTGACCCCAGTCCATCGCGAACGGGTACGGTGACCAAGAAGCTGATCGCGCACGCAGCGATCACGAATCGAGATCGTCGGCGGCGGTGCGGGTCGCGCAGGCCCGCAGCAGCGCTTCGAGCCCGGCGGGCGGGTCGGCGCGGCGGACCGCGAGATACGTGGTCAGCTCCATCCCCGGGTTGCGGAACGGGAGATACGCCACCCGCGGCGTGCTCAGCCGGCGGGCGTGGGCCTCGTAGACGACCGTCCACATCGCCTCGGCGGACCCGCGGGCGCCGATCGCGGTCAGGGTGTCGTCCAGCGAGCCGTACCTGGGGCCCGGTACCGGTGCGAAGCCGGCGGCGTGGCAGGCGGTGACGACCAGGTCGACCAGCGCTCGGTTGTTCCGGCGGTCGGTCAGCACCAGCGGTACGTCCGCCAGGTCGGCGAGCGCGATGGTGCCCGNCGGCGGCGTGGCAGGCGGTGACGACCAGGTCGACCAGCGCTCGGTTGTTCCGGCGGTCGGTCAGCACCAGCGGTACGTCCGCCAGGTCGGCGAGCGCGATGGTGCCCGGCGAGGCGGCCAGCGGATGCCGGGCCGGGACGACGGCGACCAGCGGGTCCTGCCAGAGCGGCACGTAACGCAGCCCGTCCCGGCCGGCGTCGGCCGCCTCGCCGCGGAGGAACGCCGCGTCCAGCTCGCCCGCGGCGACCTGGTCGAGCCGCTCCCGGGTCCGTCCCGCGACCAGCTCCACACCGATCTCCGGCGCGCTGCCGGCGAGGGCGTCGAGCACCCGGTCGAGATGGGCGCCCAGGCCCGTACTCGTCCCCAGGCGGAGCGTGGTGGCGCGGGCCGCGGCCAGTTCGGCGACGACGGCGCGGGCGCGCTCCTCGGCGGCGAGCAGCGCCCGCGCCTCCGGGAGGAACCGCTCGCCGGCGGCGGTGAGCCGCACCTGGCGCGCCGACCGGTCGAACAGCTCGGTCCGCAGCTCCCGTTCGAGCCGCCGGACCTGCTGGCTCACCGCCGACTGCACGATGTGCAGCCGTTCCGCGGCCCGCCCGAAATGCAGCTCCTGCGCGACCATGACGAAGTACCGCACCTGCCGCAGCTCCACACCCACCCCTCCCCGCCCTCTCGGGCCCACCGGACCAACCGCGCCGGCCGCCGGTCAATTCCCTTGCCCGGCCGGCCGCGGCCCGGCCATCATGCCCGGATGATCGATACGACGGCACTCGCCGAGAAGCCGGTGCTGACCGGTGACCGGATCCGGCTGGTCCCGCTGTCGGAGCGGCACGCGACCGCCTTCCACGCCACGTTCCAGGACCCGGAGACCCGCCGGCTGACCGGCACCCACCAGGACTGGAGCCTTGCGGGGCTGCGCGCCTGGATCGCCGAGTGCGGCGCCCGCACGGACCGGCTGGACCTCGCCATCGAGGACCGGGAGACCGGCGGCTACCTGGGCGATCTCGCGCTCAGCCGGATCGACCCGGCGAACGCCCACGCCGGCTTCCGGATCGCCCTGGCCCCCTCCGCCACCGACCGCGGCATCGGCTCCGAGGCGATCCGGCTGCTGCTCGGCCACGCCTTCGAGCGGGTCGGCCTGCACCGCGTCCAGTTGGAGGTCTTCGCGTACAACGACCGCGCCCGGCGCGCCTACGAGCGCTGCGGCTTCGTGCTGGAGGGCCGGATGCGCGAGGCCCTGCACTGGGACGGTGCGTGGCACGACGTGCTGGTGATGGCGGCGCTGCGACCGGAGCGGGCCGGGGCTCGGTAGTTCTCTCCCCGCTCCCGTGAACGGCAGCCGCTCCGTCTCCGACGCGGCGTCCGGCCGGCGGACCGCGCCCGGTGTGTGCTCGGTGGCCAGCCCGGCCCGGACCAGCCGCCGCAACGGGCTGCCGTCGAGGGAGCGGGACGCCAACTCCCCTACGTCCAGGGAGACATCGGGCCGGTCGACGGAGGGCGTCCGGGCGGCACGTGCGGGCCGTCCGCGCCGCCGACCCCGGACCCGGCCCCGGACCCGCCGACCCCGACCCCGGACCAGGACCCGCCTACCCCGGCCGTGCATCGGCAGCGCCCCGCGTTCGCGGGGAGGGTGGCGTGAGCGCCCCGCATCGGCGGTGGGCGGCGCCGCGGAGACGAAGTCCGGTGCCGCGCGGGGGAGTTGCATACCGGGCACGGCGAGCGCGAGCCGGTGCGCGGCGCCATGCCGGCCGGCAGCTCACCGCCGTAGGAGAGGACGCCAACCCGCCTCATCGGGCGGCTCCTCCCGTTATCTGCGACCTGCCCGCGGCGGACGCCGCCGGGGGCGCGGGCCGCCTCACCGGGTTGCGGGCCGCCCGCCGGCCGTCAGGCGTCCCGCTCCCCCGCCAGCCGGTCCCCGTCCTCGGTGCGCCGGTAGACCACCCGTCGCCCCACCCGCGTCCCCACGACCATGCCGGCGTCGCGCAGCACGGACAGATGGCCGCCGATGGTGCCGAGGGACTGGCCGAGCCGGGCGGCGAATTCGGTGCTCGTGGCGGGGTGGGCGAGTTCGTGGAGAAGGGCGGCGCGGCCGGTGCCGACGAGGCGTGCCAGGGCGTGGCGGGAGCGGCCGGGGGTGAGCGCGGTGGCCGCGCCGCGGGCCGGATAGACCTGGGCGTAGTGGCTCGGCGGGCCCTGGCAGAGCCAGGTGCCGGTGGACAGGCTGACCGGGACGAAGAGCATGCCGTCGTCGCCGATGACGCGCTCGGCGCCGGGGCGGTTGCTGAAGCGGATGGCGTCGGCGCCGACCCAGGTGCTGTGCCGGCTCATCTGCTCCAGGGCGCGGGGCCAGCCGTAGGCGGCCAGGAGCCCGGCCCGGTAGGCGACATCGCGTTCGAGGAGGGCGCGGCGGCGGGGCCAGTCGGGGGCGATGTGGGCGGTCCAGAGGGCGTCGAGGAGGGCGGCGGTGCGGGGGCCCCAGTCGCGTCCGGTGAGCCAGTCCAGGTCGTGGTGGCGCCAGCTGTGGGTGAGCGAAGGCGCCAGCTCGGCGCGGAAGGCGTCGTCCGATACGGCGCGCAGGGCGGCGAGTTCGCGGGTGAGGGCGGTGCGCATACCGTCCGGCGGCGGGACCGCGACGAAGCCGGGCAGCCACTTGGTGGAGCTGATCAGCCCGATCAGGCCCCTGGCGAAGGGGTCGGCGTCGAGGGCGGCGGTGAAGTCGGGGAGGTGGTGGGCGCGCCAGGACGCGAACCAGGGGTCGGGGTGGGGCCGGGCGAGGGCGATCGCCGTGCCCACCGTCTCGGCGAGGGGGGAGAGCGCGAAGCGGGAGCGGGAGAGGGCGAGCGGGCTCAGCCGGAGCGTGGTCATCGCGGCCTCCCCCTCGGGGCACGGTGTCGGCGTTCTTTCGCCTGGTGCCGAAAGCATAGTGATCCGGTGCGGGGCCCACAGACTCCGTCGGGTGCCTTCCTCCCTTCTCTCCGTTGCGGACTTCCGCTGGTTCCTGGCCGGGCAGACGGTCTCGTTGCTGGGCAGTGCGATGGCCCCGGTCGCCCTGACGTTCGCGGTGCTGGACGCCTCGTCCGGCAGCGCCGGCGATCTCGGCGTGGTGCTCGCCGCCCGTATGGTGCCGCTGCTGGCGTTCCTGCTGGTGGGCGGCGCGACGGCGGACCGGTGCGGGCGCCGTACGGTGCTGGTGGCCGCCAATCTGGGGGCGGCGCTCACCCAGGGGGCGGTCGCCGGGCTGCTGCTGACCGGGCACTACGCGCTGCTGCCGGTGGCCGGGCTGGAGGTCCTGAACGGTGTGCTGGCCGCGTTCACCGCACCGGCGCTGCGCGGTGTCGTACCGGAACTCGTCGGCGCGGCGCGGCTGCGGTCGGCCAACGCGCTGCTGGGGTCGGTGCGGAACGCGGCCAAGGTGCTCGGGCCGGGGCTGTCGGGCGGGTGCGTGGTGGTGGTCGGCGGCGGGCCGGCGATCGCCTTCGACGCGCTGACGTATCTGGTGGCGGCCGGGTGCCTGGCCCGGGTGTCCCCCGGCGGCGGGGCGCCGGGCCGGCCCCGGTCCTCCGTGGCGGCCGATGTGCGGGACGGGTGGCGGGAGTTCCGGCGTATCCGGTGGGTGTGGCTGGGGACGCTGTCGTTCTTCGTCGTCAACCTGGTGCAGACCGGGACCTGGCAGATCCTGGGGCCCGCGCTGACACGGCAGACCGGCGGTGCGGCGGCCTGGGGTGTGGTGCTGAGCGTGCGGGGCGCCGGGCTGCTGGTGGCGGGGGCGGTGCTGTACCGGCTCGCGGTCCGGCGGCTGCTGGGGCTGGGGCAGCTGACGAGTGCGCTGGGCGCGCTGCCGCTGCTGGTGCTGGGGGCGCGGCTGGGCCCCTCCTGGCTGGTGGCCGGTGCGTTCGTATCCGGGCTCGGGGTCGCGGTGACGGGTGTCGCCTGGGACACCTCGCTCCAGGAGCACGTCCCCCGGCACGCGCTGTCCCGGGTCGCGTCGTACAACGATCTGCTGTCGTATGTCGCCATCCCCGTCGGGCAGTTGTGCGTGGCGCCACTCGCCCGCACGTACGGCGGCTTCCGGGTGGCCGCGGTGGCCGGGGCGGTCTCCGCGGTGGCGGCGGTGCTGCCGCTGGCCTCCGGTGCGGTGCGCCGGCTGCCGCACGGCCGGGCACGGGGCGGCGAGGCGGACGGCGCGCCCGCGGCCCCCGGCGCGTGAGGGCGGGAGCCGCGGGGCGGCCGCGATGCGGCCAGGCGGTGCGGTCGGGGCGCTGCGGTCAGGGCGTCACAGCCACTCGCCGAACCGCCGGATGTACCAGCTCTTCACCCCCTGCGTCAGCAGGCAGTACGCCGCCAACGTCCCGGCCAGCCACGGGAAGTAGCTCATCGGCAGTGCCTGCGTGCCGAGCACACCGGCCAGCGGCGAGAACGGCAGCCACAGGCCGACCGCCATGACCAGCACGGTCATCAGCAGGACGGGGAAGGTGGCACGGGACTGGAGGAACGGGATCCGGCGGGTGCGGAGCATGTGGACGACCAGGGTCTGGGTGAGCAGGCCCTCGACGAACCAGCCGGACTGGAACAGCGCCTGGTGCAGCTCGCTGTCGGCCCCGAAGACATGCCACATCAGCAGGAACGTGGTGATGTCGAAGACCGAGCTGGTCGGGCCGAGGACCAGCATGAAGCGGCCGATGCCCCGGGCGTCCCAGGTGCGCGGGGTGCGGAGGTAGTCCCTGTCCATCCGGTCCCAGGGCGTGGCCGGTTGGGAGATGTCTTGACTTCCGCTCCTCCTGAAGCTCACGGTGGCTTTCGCGGTCGATTTCGCACCGGTACCGAGCGCCCCCGACGAAAAGGCGACGGCACGGGCGCGCCCCCCGAAGGGATATCGCGCCCGTGCCGTAACGGCCCACAGGCCCGGCCGCGGAGCCGGTGGCGTCAGGTGCGCCGGTCCCGCGGATTGCGCCGGCCCCGAGTCCCGCCGGACTCCGGGCCGCCCAGGTCCTCAGGCCACCGACCCGATCCGCCCCACCGGCCGGGCCGTGTCGTGGTGGATGGGGGTGTGCGCACCGGTCAGCGGAGCGCCGGTGCCGCCGCGGCGGTTGGCGACGATCTCGGCGGCGATGGACAGTGCGGTCTCCTCGGGCGTCCGCGCGCCGAGGTCCAGCCCTATCGGCGAGCGGAGCCGGTTGAGCTCGATCTCGGTGAGGCCGACGTCGCGCAGCCGCTGCTGGCGGTCGAGGTGGGTGCGGCGCGAGCCCATGGCGCCGACGTAGGCGACCGGGAGCTTGAGCGCCCGTTCCAGCAGCGGGACGTCGAACTTGGCGTCGTGGGTGAGGACGCACAGCACGGCGCGGGAGTCGAGGTGTTGGGAGTCGAGGTAGCGGTGCGGCCAGTCGACGACGATCTCGTCCGCGTCCGGGAAGCGGGTCCGGGTCGCGAAGACGGGGCGGGCGTCGCAGACGGTGACGTGGTAGTTGAGGAACTTGCCGACCCGGACCAGCGCGGACGCGAAGTCGATGGCGCCGAAGACGATCATCCGGGGCGCGGGGACGGAGGATTCGACGAGGAGGACGACCGGCGTCCCGCACCGCGAACCCTCCACCCCGATCTCCAGGGTCGTGGTGCGCCCGGCGTCCAGCAGGGCGCGGGCCTCCTCGGCCGCGGTGCGGTCGAGGGCGGGGTGTCCGCCGAGGGTGCCGGTGTGGCTGCCGTCGGGACGGACGAGGAGGGCGTTGCCGACCAGTTCGGCCGGGCCCTCGACGACCCGCGCGACCGCCGCCGCGTCCCCTGATGCGGCGGCGGCCAGCGCGGCGGCGAGCGTGGTGGCGGTGCTGTCCACCCCGTGCCCCCCGGAGCCGCTGTCCGCAGCGGTTCCGGGGGCGCTCGCCTGTACCGGAGTGATGAGGATGTCGATGATGCCGCCGCAGGTCAGGCCCACGGCGAAGGCGTCCTCATCGCTGTAGCCGAAGCGCTCCAGGACCGGTTCGCCGGTCCGAAGTGCCTCCTGGCACAGCTCGTAGACCGCTCCCTCCACGCACCCGCCGGAGACCGACCCGATCGCCGTGCCGTCGCTGTCGACGGCGAGGGCGGCTCCGGGCTGGCGGGGCGCGCTGCCGTTGGTGGCCACCACGGTGGCCACGGCGAAGGCGCGTCCCTGCTCGACCCACCGGTTCAACTCTTCGGCGATGTCCAGCATGTCGGTCTCCTAACGGATGGGGAGCAGGCGGGCGTTACTTGATGCCCAGCCACTGCTCGATCGGATGGAGCGAGAAGTAGACGAGGAAGATGCCGGTCAGCACCCACATGAAACCGCCGATCTCACGCCACTTGCCCTGGGCCGCCTTGATGGCGGTGTAGGCGATGACGCCGGCACCGACACCGGTGGTGATCTGGTAAGTGAACGGCATCAGGGCGACGGTCAGGAAGACCGGCACGGACACCGCGCGGTCCTTCCAGTCCACATGGCCGGCGACGCTCATCATCATCGAGCCGATGACGACGAGAGCGGCGGCGGCCACCTGGGCCGGCACGAGCTGGGTGACCGGGGTGAAGAACAGGCAGGCCGCGAAGAGCAGACCGGTGACGACGGACGAGAGCCCCGTACGGGCACCCTCGCCGACGCCGCTGGCCGACTCGATGAACACGGTCTGGCCGGAGCTGCCGGTGAGACCGCCGATGGCACCGCCGGCGCCGTCCACGAACAGCGCCTTGGACAGGCCCGGCATCCGGCCCTTGTCGTCGGCCAGCTTGGCCTCCGTGCCGACGCCGATGATGGTGGCCATGGCGTCGAAGAAGCCGGCCAGCACCAGGGTGAAGACGATCATGCCGACGCTGAGGGCGCCGATGGAACCCCAGCCGCCGAACTGCACATGGCCGAAGAGCCCGAAGTCCGGCATCGACACCGCGCTGCCGTTCAGCGCCGGAGGCGTACCGCCCCAGTCCTTGGCGGTCAGGCCGCCGAGCTTGGTGGCGGCGATGGAGAACACCGAGCCGACGACGATGCCGATGAGGATGGCGCCGGGGACCTTGCGGGCCTGCAGCATGAAGATCAGCAGCAGGGTGAGGCAGAAGAACAGGACGGGCCAGCCGGAGAGGTTTCCGGTGGTGCCGAGGGTGACCGGGGTGCCGATGCCCTTGCCGACGAACCCTGCCTTCACCAGGCCGATCAGGGCGACGAACATGCCGATGCCCATGGTGATCGCGTGCTTGAGGGCGAGCGGGATGGCGTTCATCACCATCTCCCGCAGGCCGGTGACGACCAGCAGGCAGATGACGACGCCGTACATCACGCACATGCCCATGGCCTGCGGCCAGGTCATGTTGGGGACGACCTGGGTGGTCAGGGCCGCGGAGACGTTCAGGCCCGCCGCGAGTGCCAGCGGGACCTTGCCGATGAAGCCCATCAGCAGGGTGCATATCGCGGCGCCGAGCGCGGTGGCGGTGACCAGGCCGGCGTGCGGGAGGGTGTTCTTGTGGACGTCCTGGACCGAGCCCAGAATGACCGGGTTGAGAAGCAGGATGTAACACATCGCCATGAAGGTGGTGATGCCGCCGCGCGTTTCCCGCGCGAGGGACGACCCTCTGTCGGAGATGTGGAAGTACCGGTCGAGCCAGGACCGGCCGGCGGGCTGACGCGAGCCCTCGCCCGCGTCTTCCGCCGTGGTCAACGGCTCAGTGGACTGCTGGGTCATGGTGCCTTACTCCCAAGGTTCACAGGGGCACTCGCATCGGTGACACGAGATTTGGGATGGATATTCGGCTGCACGACCCGGGGGACGGCCCGAGACGAACGGGGTGCTGCCGGCCCCTTGCTGGAGCAGGTCAGCTACTGCGTGGTGCGGGGAGATCTCCGGACGGTGCGCTGAGGAGGACGGACAGGGACACCCCTGAAACGCACCGCCCGGAGGCGTGGGGACCTGGGGAGGGTGGCCCCAGGCGTGATGCGGTTAGGTGCCGGTGAGGTGCTCGGGGCGTACCGGCGTCTTGTTGAGCTCCAGCCCGGTCGCGTTCCGGATCGCCGCGAGGACGGCCGGGGTTGACGACAGGGTGGGAGCCTCGCCGATGCCGCGCAGCCCGTAGGGGGCGTGCTCGTCGGCGAGTTCGAGCACGTCGACCGGGATGGACGGCGTGTCGAGAATCGTGGGGATGAGGTAGTCCGTGAAGGAGGGGTTGCGCACCTTCGCGGTCTTGGGGTCGACGATGATCTCCTCCATGACCGCCACGCCCAGGCCCTGGGTGGTACCACCCTGGATCTGGCCGACGACGGACAGCGGGTTGAGCGCCTTGCCGACGTCCTGTGCCACCGCCAGCTCGATGACCTTGACCAGGCCGAGCTCGGTGTCCACCTCCACGACCGCGCGGTGGGCCGCGAAGGAGTACTGGACGTGACCGTTGCCCTGGCCGGTGACCAGGTCGAACGCCTCGGTGGGCCGGTGCCGGAACTCCAGCTCCAGGTCGATCGCCTCGCCCTCCAGGACGTCGACGATGTCGGCCAGCACCTCACCGCCGTCGGTGACGACCTTGCCGCCCTCCAGCAGCAGTTCGGCGGTGGCCCACGCGGGGTGGTAGGTGCCGAACTTGGCGCGGCCCAGTTGCAGGACCTTCTCGCGCACCGCCTCGCAGGTGTTCTTCACCGCGCCGCCGGTCATGTACGTCTGCCGGGAGGCGGAGGTGGAGCCGGCGGAGCCGACCTGGGTGTCGGCGGGGTGGATGGTGACCTGCTCGACGCCGAGTTCGGTGCGGGCGATCTGTGCGTGGACGGTGACGCCGCCCTGGCCGACCTCCGCCATCGCGGTGTGCACGGTGGCGACCGGCTCACCGGCCAGCACCTCCATGCGGACCCGGGCGGTGGAGTAGTCGTCGAAGCCCTCGGAGAAGCCGACGTTCTTGATGCCGACGGCGTAGCCGACACCGCGGACGACGCCCTCGCCGTGCGTGGTGTTGGACAGGCCGCCGGGCAGCGCCCGGACGTCGGCGCCCTCGCCGGCCGCCAGCCACTGCTGCTCCGGGGGAAGCGGCATCGCCTTGATGCGCCGGAGGAGTTCGGCGACCGGGGCCGGCGAGTCGACCGGCTGCCCGGTCGGCATGATGGTGCCCTGCTCCATGGCGTTGAGCTGCCGGAACTCGACCGGGTCCATGCCGAGCTTCGCGGCGAGCTTGTCCATCTGCGCCTCGTAGGCGAAGCACGCCTGGACCGCGCCGAAGCCGCGCATCGCGCCGCACGGCGGGTTGTTGGAGTAGAGCGCGATCGCCTCGATCTCGACGTCGTCGACGACGTACGGGCCGACCGCGAGCGACGAGGCGTTGCCGACGACCGCCGGGGAGGCGGAGGCGTAGGCGCCGCCGTCCAGGACGATCCGGCACTTCAGGTGGGTGAGCTTGCCGTCCTTGGTGGCGCCGTGCTCGTACCAGAGCTTCGCCGGGTGCCGGTGGACGTGCCCGAAGAAGGACTCGAACCGGTTGTAGACGATCTTGACGGGCTTGCCGGTGCGCAGTGCCAGGAGGCAGGCGTGGATCTGCATCGACAGGTCCTCGCGACCGCCGAACGCGCCGCCGACGCCGGAGAGCGTCATCCGCACCTTCTCCTCGGGCAGGCCGAGGACCGGGGCGATCTGGCGGAGGTCGGAGTGCAGCCACTGGGTGGCGACGTAGAGGTCGACACCGCCGTCCTCACCGGGCACCGCGAGGCCGGACTCCGGGCCGAGGAACGCCTGGTCCTGCATGCCGAAGACGTACTCGCCGGAGACGATGACGTCGGCCTTCTTCGCGGCCTCGGCGGCGTCGCCGCGGATGATCGGCTGCCGGTGGACGATGTTGGGGTGCGGTACGTGGCCGATGTGGTGGTCGTCGCGGCCCTCGTGGACCAGCGGCGCGCCCTCGGCGGTCGCCGACGCCTCGTCGGTGACCAGCGGCAGCTGCCGGTACTCGATCCTGATCTTGGCGGCGGCGCGGCGCGCGGTCTCCGGGTGGTCGGCGGCGACCAGCGCGACCGGCTCGCCGTGGTGCCGTACCTTGCCGTGCGCGAGAACCGGCGTGTCCTGGATCTCCAGGCCGTAGTTCTTCACGTCGGTGGGCAGGTCGTCGTAGGTGAGGACGGCGTAGACACCGGAGGTCGCCAGCGCCTCGGAGGTGTCGATGGAGACGATCTCGGCGTGCGCCTCGGTGGAGCGGAGCGTGAAGCCCCACAGCATGTCCTCGTGCCACATGTCCGAGGAGTACGCGAACTCACCGGTCACCTTGAGGGTGCCGTCCGGGCGGAGCGTGGAGGCGCCGATGCCGGCGTCGGTCTTGCCGCCCTGGGTGAGGTTGGTGGGTGTACGGGTGGCACCAGCCATGGTCAGGCCCCCTGTCCGGCGGTCCGGTTCTCACCGCGGGCGGCTGCCAGCCGGACCGCGTCGAGGATCTTCTCGTAGCCCGTGCAGCGGCACAGGTTGCCCGACAGCGCCTCGCGGATGTCGGCGTCCGACGGGGAGTCGTTGCGCTCCAGCAGCTCGTCGGCGGCGACCAGCAGGCCCGGGGTGCAGAAGCCGCACTGGACCGCGCCGGCGTCGATGAACGCCTGCTGGATGGGGGAGAGTTCGGTGTTCTCCCCGGTCTGCGAGTCGGCCGGCTTGGACTGCCACCGCTGGGCGGCGTCCAGGCTGGTGCCGCAGGCGCCGGAGGCGCAGCCGCCGTGCTCGGCGCGCTGCTTGGCGTAGTCGGCCAGGCCCTCGACGGTCACCACCTCGCGGCCCTCGACCTGGCCGGCCGCGACCAGGCAGGAGCACACCGGCACACCGTCCAGGCGGACCGTGCACGAGCCGCACTCACCCTGCTCGCAGGCGTTCTTGGAGCCCGGCAGGCCCATCCGCTCGCGGAGGACGTACAGCAGGCTCTCGCCTTCCCAGACGTCGTCGGCCTCCTGCTTGCGGCCGTTGACCGTGAAGTTCACGCGCACTGTGCGCTCCTCTCCTGTCCGCGGTAGGACTCCCAGGTCCAGCCGAGGGTGCGGCGCGCCATGATCCCCACGGCGTGCCGGCGGTACTTGGCGCTGCCGCGCACATCGTCGATCGGGTTGCAGGCGCCGGATGCCAGCTGGGCGAACTGCTTGGCGACGGACGGCGGGATGGGGTTGCCCGACTCCCAGAAGCCGCCCTCGTCCAGCGCCGCGGCGAGGAACTCCTCGGCTTCCTTGGCTCGTACGGGGGTGGGCGCCGCGGAGCCGATGCCGGTGCGGATCGTGCGGGTCTCGGGGTGCAGCGCGATGCCGAACGCGCACACCGCGATGACCATGGCGTTGCGGGTGCCGACCTTGGAGAACTGCTGCGGCCCGTCGGCCTTCGGCAGATGGACCGAGCGGATCAGCTCGTCGGGCGCCATCGCGTTGCGCTTGACGCCCACGTAGAACTCGTCGATCGGGATCATGCGGCGGCCGCGCACCGACTCGACCTCGACCTCGCAGCCGGAGGCGAGCAGCGCGGGGTGCGCGTCACCGGCCGGCGAGGCGGTGCCGAGGTTGCCGCCGACGCCGCCGCGGTTGCGGATCTGCGGGGAGGCGACGGTGTGCGACGCCAGGGCCAGGCCCGGGAGTTCGGCCCGCAGGTTCTCCATGATCCTGGTGTAGGGAACGGAGGCACCCAGGCGTACGGTCCTCTCGCCGACCTCCCACTCGCTCAGGTCACCGATACGGTTCAGGTCGAGCAGGTACTCGGGGCGGCGGTGGTCGAAGTTGATCTCGACCATCACGTCCGTGCCGCCCGCGATGGGCACAGCGGTAGGGTGCGCTGCCTTGGCGGCGAGCGCCTCCTCCCAGCTGGCGGGGCGAAGGAAGTCCATGGGTGGCCTCTTCTACGAATTTCTACGAAATCGGGTCGTTCGCTGCTCATGGTGAGGACGCCGGGTCCTCGTCGCCATCGAGCCGTTCATGTCTTGTTAACGCGGTTGGGCTTAGTGAACGCGCACTGCACCCACCCGGTGCAGTCACCGAAACCATGAAGCGGTTGGCTGGCCACGGTGCCCGTCTTGTAGATTCGAACGAAAGACGAGGATTCAAAACCTCGCGGCATTCCACCGGCAACACGAGACAGCAAAGAACGGCGGGCGAGGTCATGCGGCTCCGCGCACTCCTGGACACACATTCTCTGGGTCTCCGGCTCCTCGGGGGCGAGGAGGAGCTGGACCGCACCGTCCGTGGCGTGATGACCACCGACCTGCGGGATCCCAGCCGTTATCTCTCCGGCGGTGAGCTGGTGCTCACCGGTCTGGCCTGGCGCCGCGAACCGGAGGACTCCGAGCGGTTCGTCCGCATCCTGGCCGCCGCCGGGGTCGCCGGACTCGCGGCCGGCGAGGCCGAGCTGGGGGCGATCCCCGACGACCTCGTACAAGCCTGCCTCCGGCACCGCCTGCCGCTCTTCTCGGTCGACGAGGACGTCTCGTTCGCCTCCATCACCGAGCACGTCGTCCGGCAGGTCTCCAGCGAGCGGGCCGGCGACCTGGCCGCCGTCGTGGACCGGCACCGGCGCCTGATGACGTCCGGCCCCGCCGGCGGCGGCCCCGAGGTCGTCCTGGACCTGCTCGGCTCCGACCTCGACCTGCGGGCCTGGGTGCTCTCCCCCACCGGCCGCCAGATCGCCGGCTCGACACTCGCCGACTCCGGGCCCGAGCTGCCCGCGGAGCTGGGCGCCCGGCTCGCCGGCGAGCATCTGGCCGCCGCCCGTACCGGCCGCCGCGGCCCCCACCGGATCACGCTCGCCGGCGCCACCTACTCCCTCTTCCCGATCCGCTACGAGGGCCGTGACCTGCGCCAGACGCTGCTCAGCGACTGGCTGCTGGCCGTCGAGGCGGACGCCGGCGACTGGCCCGAGGAGCGTCTCGACCTGCTGCACGGCGTCACCCAGCTGATCGCCGTCGAACGCGACCGCCGCGACGCCGCCCGCACCGTCCGCCGCCGGCTCGCCCAGGAGGTCCTGGAACTGGTCCAGACCGGCGCGCCGCCCGCCGAGATCGCCGCCCGGCTCCGGGTGGCGGCGCCCGTGCTGCTCCCCGGGCTGGGCACCGCCCCGCACTGGCAGATCGTGGTCGCCCGGGTCGAATGGGAGGGCGGCGACGTGCCCGGCGGCCCGGTGGCCCAGAGTCTCCTGGAGGAGGTGCTGGTCGACCCCGGCACCTTCGGCCCCGAGCCCTCCGACCGGATCGCCGTCGCCCACACCGGCGACGAGGCGGTGGCCCTGGTCCCGCTGCCGGCCGTCCCGGACGACTCCGAGGACGGCACCTCGGCGGACGGCCTGCACGCCGACGCCCTGCTCGGTGTCGTCCAGGCCCCGCTCAGCCGCGGCCTGGACGGCGACGGCCGCCTCACCGTCGGCGTCAGCGCCTCCGTGCACTCCGCCGAGGGCCTGCGCGGCGCCCTGGAGGAGGCCCGGCACGCCCGCCGGGTCGCCGCCGCCCGCCCCGGCCGGGTCTGCGCCGCCGGCCATGAGGAGCTCGCCTCCCACGTCCTGCTGCTGCCCTTCGTCCCCGACGACGTCCGGCGCGCCTTCACCGCCCGCCTCCTGGACCCGCTGCGCGACTACGACCGCCGCCACCGCGCCGAGCTGATCCCCACCCTGGAGGCGTTCCTCGACTGCGACGGCTCCTGGACCCGCTGCGCCACCCGCCTCCACCTGCACGTCAACACGCTCCGCTACCGCGTGGGCCGCATCGAGCAGCTGACCGGCCGCGACCTCTCGCGCCTGGAGGACAAGCTGGACTTCTTCCTGGCCCTCCGGATGAGCTGACGGGCGAGGGCGGACCCCCGCCCGACCCGGCCCCGCACGAACGGCACACCGAACGTCCGGGCACGTCCCGTACCCGTCCGCCCCTATCCGCCATTCGAGGTACCACGATCGGGCGGCATCACATCAAGGGTCATCCCGCACCGGCGGGGTGCCGCATGCCAGGCCACGGCCGATCAGGCTCCCGGAAGCCGCCGCGGCGACCCCTCACCCGATTGTGAAATCATTCACCCACCCCCCTGGCCCGGCGCCGGAATTCGTGCTGAGATTCGCCCACTGCATCCGAATTTCCCGCTCAACGGCGCGCTCGGGGAGGGCAATGTGGCGGATACCGCCATGCCAGGATCCGCGGATTCAGCGGATTCCCTCAGGTCCGCGGATCCGGTACCGGCCCAGGTGCCAGGACCCGCATCCGCACCGGTGCTACCAGCAACATCCAGAACGGTCGAGGGGGAAGACCCCCTCGACCGCGCCGTTTGGCGGCTGCGCTCCCGCGGCTGCTGGCACGACGCGGCCGTACTCCTGGAACCACACGCCGCCCACCACGCCCCCGCCGCGCTACGCCGCGCCGCGCTCCTCGTCGAGCGCTGCATGTTCACGGCCGCCGGCTGGGCCGAGGCCGAGGACGCGCTGCGCGCCGCGGAGGCACTGGCCGGCGACGACGAGGAACGCGGCGACGCGGCCTGCGAACGCGGCCATCTCGCCTACACCGCAACGGTGTTGGGCGTCCGCGACCGCGCCGACGAAGCGCGTTCGGCGCTGGGCAGGGCCGCCGCGCTGCTCGCCCCGACGGCGGCCGGCCGGCCGCTGCTGGACTTCCGGCGCGGGCTGATGGCCGAACACGTCGCCGACAGCCCCGACGCGGCCCGCGCCGCCTACCGCCGCGCGCACGCCGGCGCCACCGCCCACGGCGACATCCTGCTGCTGTCCTTCACCTGGCGCCATCTGGCCGGACTCGCGCTGCGCGACGGGGAGTTGGCGGAGGCCCGGCACGGCTTCGCCGAGTCCCTGCGGATCCGCGAGGAACTGGGCTTCCTCGTCGGCACCGCGCCGGCCCTGGTCGCCCTGGCCGACGCCGCCCCGGACGACGAGGCCGCCCGCCTCCGCACCGAGGCCGCCCGCCTCTTCCGCCTCATGGGCGGCCTCCCCACCTGGCTCGCCGACCAACTCCCCCCGGACGCAACGGACTCGTAGCCCCACCGCCCGCACATCGGCCCCCGGTCCGGGCCCGACAGCGCGGACCGGGGGCACTCGTACAGCGCGACACCAGGCCGGGGGCAGGCGCATACGGCGCCATCCCACCCCCGGCCCCGGGCGCACGTACGCCCCCGCCCCTCCCTGACCCCCGGGCGTGCACAGCACCGCCCCCCGATCCGTACACCCGGGTGCCCACCCCCCGGCCCCGGCCGTACAGGCGGCCGCCCCGCCCCCGTCAACCCCCCGCGATCGGCCATGCCGCCGGTCACTCCGATTGGCTGGAAGCGTGCGGTGGCGGCGAGGGATCGGCCGGGCCACGATGGATGGTGCCGGTGCGCGGGCCGCGGACCGGACGGTAGCTCCGCGTCCCAGGGGCCCCGAGAATGGCCGCAAGTCGCACTGTGACGCGACGGCGCGGCCTGAATGCTGGTCCGGGACCAGCTCCCTATGGCAGATGCCTTTGCAGGAGGCCGAACCGTGGCACCAGGAGTGACCCCCACCACCGCTGGAACCGACTGGGGCAAGGCGGATTTCGAGGCGATCTACAACTGCCCTGATCCACGCCGGTACTTCACCACACTGCAACCCCTGGAGTACCAGATTCCGCACCACGGCCAGGCGGTGTTCCGCGCCGTCGCCGAAGCCCTGCAGCGGCGGCGCAGCGACCGGCCGCCACTGCGCGTCGTCGACCTGTGCTGCTCATACGGGGTCAACGCCGCGCTGCTCAACCACGACGTCACCCTCGACGATCTCTACCGGCACTACGCCGGCCCCGCCCGGCAGGCCCTGTCGAGCAGCCAACTCGCCTCCGACGACCGCAGGTTCTTCGCCACCCGCCGCCGCCCCGACGCGGCCCGGGTGACCGGCATCGACGCGGCGGACCGCGCGGTCGACTACGCCCGGTCGGTCGGCCTGATCGACCGCGGCTTCCCGGAGAACCTGGAGCGCGACGCGCCCAGCCCCGCACTGCGCAGCGCCCTCGACGGCACCGAACTGATCACCGTCACCGGCGGCGTCGGCTACATCACCGCGCGCACCTTCGCCCAGCTCTTCGACTGCCTCACCGCGCCGCCCTGGGTCGCCGCGTTCGTGCTGCGTGCGGTGTCCTACCAGCCGATCTCCGCGGTGCTGGACCGCGCCGGCCTGGTCACGGAGAAGGTCACCACCCGTACGTTCCGCCAGCGGCGGTTCACCGGCGACGACGAGCGGCGGGCGGCCTTCGACGCGCTGGCGGCGCGCGGGCTGTCCGTCACCGGCAAGGAGTCCGACGGCTTCTACCACGCCGACCTGTACGTCTCCCGGCCCGCCGCCGATGTCGCGGCGCTGCCGCTGGTGGAGTTGCTGCCCGCCCTCTGAGCCCGCGCCGTCGGACCGGCGGCGATACGCCGCCCGGTACGCCGCGGCCGGGGCCGCACAGCCGCCGCGCGCCGCGTCCCGGGACCCCGCGATCATCCCCCGGCGCGGACGGTTACCCACCGACCCCGGCGGCCCTTCCCTCCCGCCCCCTCCCCCGCCCCCGTTTCTCAGTGCAGGTGCCGCGCCGCCGACAGGTGCTCTCGGGCGATCCGTTCGGCGACCGCGTGCTCCTGGGCGATCAGGGCGTCGAGCAGGGCCGTGTGCTCGGAGGCGTCGGCCAGCAGATCGGCCGTACGGCGCCGGGTGCCGCCGGCCGGCCACTGGGTGCGGCGCAGCAGATCGCCGGTGACCTGGGTGAGCCGGCGGTTGCCGGTGAGGGCGATCAGGGCCTGGTGGAAGGCGTGGTCGGCGTCGGCGTAGCCGGCCCGGTCGCCGTGGGCGGCGGCGGTGACGCCGGCCTCCGCGAGCGGGCGCAGCTCCTCCCACCGCTCCGGCGGGATCGCCCTGGCCAGCCGGACGATCGCGGGTACCTCCAGCATGGTGCGGACCTCGGCGAGCTCCGCGAGGTCGCGGGGGCTGCGCTCGCAGACCCGGAAGCCACGGTTGGGGACGATCTCGACGGCCCCTTCCCCGGCGAGCTGCTGCATGGCCTCGCGCACCGGGGTCGCGGAGACGCCGTACCGCTCGGCGAGCACCGGCGCCGAGTAGACCTCGCCGGCGGCGAGCTCGCCCGCGGTCAGGGCCTGGCGCAGCGCCGCCAGGATCTGGCCGCGGACCGAGTGGCGCTGCGGCTGCTGGCGCGGCACGTGCGGGTCGGGCGCGGCCGGCCGGGCGCCGTGCGGCACGGCGGAGGCGGCCTGCGCGGGCAGCCGGGCCCCGGTGTGCGGCTGCTGTTCCGCTGTGCCCTGCTCCATGACGGTTCCTCCTGACGGTTGCCAGCACCATAAGCGGCCGAGGCGCCGGTTCACACCTCCGCGGGCGTGGGTAGGGATTTCGGATAAGGTAAGCCTTACCTGCCAACGCTCGCGATTCGGTGGTCTCCCGCATGACTTCTGCCGTCGCCGCCGTGCCCGCCCTCCACCCCGTCGAGGACGCGTACGCCCGGCTCACCGAGGTGTTCCCCGCACTGCGGGTGTCCCTGTGGGACGCGGCACCGCCGAACGGCGACGGATGGGTGGGCGCGGTCGGGCTGGCGGCGGGCGGTGCGGCGCTGGACTCCTTCCTCTCCTGGGACGACGCGCAGATCCTGCGGGATTACAGGCAGCGCGCCCGCCCCGACGTCGTCGCGAGCTTCGCGCTGCACCGCTACGCCTGGCCCGCCTGCCTGCTGATCACCGTCCCGTGGTTCCTGCACCGCCGGGTGCCGCGGCTGCCCCTTGAGGACGTCCGCTTCCAGCGGGCGATGGGCCGGATGGCGGTACGGGTCGGCTCGTTCGGGTGTCTTCCGGACGATCCTGCGGCGGGTCTGCCCGGCGCGCGCGTGGTGGCGGACGAAGAGGCCCTGCGCGCCGAGGTGCGGGCGGCGGTGGCCGAGCACCTGGGGCCCGTGCTCGACGGTTTCCGCACCCGGATGCGGCGCGGGCCGCGGGCGCTGTGGGGGATGGCGTCCGACGAGATCGTCGAGGGGCTCTGGTACGTCGGCCATCTCCTGGGCGAGGAGCGGCGTGCGGTGGCCGAGCTGGAACGGCTGCTGCCGGGCGGCACCGCGCCGTACGTGGGGAACGCGGCGTTCCGCGAGCTGACCGGGCCGGACGGCCAGGCGCTGCCGACACGGGACCGGGCGAGCTGCTGCATGTTCTACACGCTGCGCCCCGAGGACACCTGCGTCACCTGTCCGCGCACCGGCGACGCCGACCGCATCAAGCGCCTCACGGCAACCGCCTGACCCACCCCGCCACTCGAAGAGGTGGTGTGAATTCGTACGCAACTCACCCCACCTGAAAGGGAGTTCGACGCCATCGGCGTCCAACTGCCCACTCCGGCACCCCTTGGCATTCTCTTGTTCCGAAACCCCCTGGGAGCGGGACCACTTCCGACAGGATGGCGCGCGAATCCGCGCACGCGCGGCAACGTGAAGCAAGGGACCTGGAATGAAAATGACCGATATATCGCTAAATTGGCTGATTCCAGCCGTTCTGCTGCTGGCCGGTGCCATGGCGACCACCGTCGTCCTGCTGCGCGGGAAACGCGCCGGGGAAGGCGCCGGCGAAGACTCCTGGGAGCGCAGCGAGGAACGACGACGACGTAAGGAAGCCGTCTTCGCCTCGGCCTCCTATCTGCTGCTGTTCTGCTGCGCCGCGGTGGCCGCGGCGCTCTCCTTCCACGGACTGGTCGGCTTCGGCGTGCAGAACCTGGGCCTCACCGGCGGCTGGGAGTACCTGGTGCCGTTCGGGCTCGACGGCGCGGCGATGTTCTGCTCCGTACTGGCGGTGCGCGAGGCCAGCCACGGCGACGCGGCGCTCGGCTCCCGGATGCTGGTGTGGACGTTCGCGGGCGCCGCCGCCTGGTTCAACTGGGTGCACGCGCCGCGCGGCATGGACCACGCGGGCGCACCGCAGTTCTTCGCCGGGATGTCGCTCTCCGCCGCGGTCCTCTTCGACCGGGCGCTGAAGCAGACCCGCCGGGCGGCGCTGCGCGAGCAGGGCCTGGTGCCCCGCCCGCTCCCGCAGATCCGGATCGTGCGCTGGCTGCGGGCCCCGCGGGAGACCTTCGCGGCCTGGTCGCTGATGCTGCTGGAGGGCGTACGGACGCTGGACGAGGCGGTCGAGGAAGTCCGCGAGGACAAACGGGAGAAGGAGCTGAACCGGCTCCGCAGGCGCGAGCAGGGCAAGCTCGACCGGGCCCGCATCAAGGCGCTCAACCGGCAGCACCGCTCCTGGGGCATCGGCCGCGCCGGCCAGCGCCCGCTGGCGGTGACCGCGGGGCCGCAGACCGCGGCGCAGGTGACCGGGAAGGCCGTCGCGGAGACCGGGCGGGAGACGGCGGGCGCGCATGCCGGCCCGGAATCCGCCATAGTCGACGACCCCATGACACTGCTGCCAGGAGAACCGCCAAAGCGCTCCCGCCGGGCCCTCAAGGCCGTCACCGGCGCTGACGCCACCGATACCGTGTCCGGACGGCGGATGACCGTCGATCTCACCGCCGAGGACGACACCCAGGCGCTGCCGCGACTGGACTCGTTGGAAGAGAAACTCGCCGAGATCGAACGGCAATTCGGGTGAGGGGTGGCGGACCGCGCCGACCGTCACCCCCGGCTCCGCGTCAGGCCGGTCCGCCGCCCAACTCGAACCACACGCACTTGCCGATGCCCTCGGACCGGATGCCCCACGCGTCCGCTAAGGAACGCACCAGCATCAGCCCACGACCTGACGTCCCGTCAGCCGTGGCCGCCCGCGGCTCCGGACGTCCCGCGGCGAAGTCCCGTACCTCCACCCGTAACCGGTCGGTGATCCGGGCCGTCACCACCGCCCCGCCGTCGGCGTGCACCAGGGCGTTGGTGACCAGCTCACTGACCAGCAGCGTGGCGACGTCCGCGTCCGCCGCCTCCCTGCCGTCCGGCAGCGCCCACCGCCTCAGCAGCTGACGCAGCTCCCTGCGCACCTCGCCGACGGCCTTCAGATCGGCCTGCCGCACCTTCCGTTCCAGCATCCCCGGCGCCCGGGTCGCGACCGCTCCGCCCCCGTTCCTCCCCGCCGCGTCCTGTCGTCTGTCCCGATCCTCGCGCCGCACAGGCTGACGCATGCTCTCCCCCGCCCCCAACGAACCCTCGGCGCTCTGCCTCGAACAGCCTCACGGTCAGCATTCCCACCCGGCCCGGCGCCATGCTTCCGCTTGCCGACCGCGAGCGCCGCCGCGTCCGGGCCGCCCCGTACGACCCAGGCGCCCCGGGCAGCACGGACGGACGCCCCTCGCTCGCCACCGGCCCGCGAGTGGGTATGCCTCCGGTACGCCCGGAGCGCGCCCGGTCCGCGGGCCCGGCGCCGGGGCGCGTGCCGTACGAGCGTGAGGAGCCGCTGTGCACGACGACCGACTGCTGGTGGAGGGGCGCCTGGAGCGGGCGCTGGGGCAGTTCATCAGGCCCGCGCAGTACGCGGCGCGCCGGCCGCTGCGGCTGGAGGTCTGGCACGTTCCAGGAGAACCCCTGCCCGTGGACGAGGCGCTGCGGGCCGCGTACGAGCCGTTCGCGGTCGGGGACGTCTGGGGGCCGCCCTGGTCGACGAGCTGGTTCCGGATGGCGGGCGAGGTGCCGCGGGAGTGGGCGGGGCGCCGGGTGGAGGCCGTCGTCGACCCGGGCTTCGGCGGCGACGGACCGGGCTTCCAGGCGGAGGGGCTGGTCCACGACGCCCGCGGTGTCCCGCTCAAGGGCATCCACCCGCGCAACCGGCACGTCCCCGTCGCCGCGCCCGCACAGGGCGGCGAGGAGGTCCGGCTCCTCCTGGAGGCCGCCGCGAACCCGGCCGTGCTGCGGGACTTCCGCCCCACCGACCTCGGCGACGTGCGCACCGCACCCCGCCGTCCCCTCTACCGCTTCGCCTCCGCCGACCTCGCCGTGCTCGACGAGACCGTCTGGCAGTTGCTCCTCGACATCGAGGTGCTGTCCGAGCTGATGCACGAGCTGCCCGTCGACCGGCCCCGCCGGCACGAGATCCTGCGCGCCCTGGAGAACATGCTGGACGCGGTCGATCTGCACGAGGTCGGCGGTACGGCACAGGCCGGGCGGGCGGAGCTGGCCGGCGTACTGAGCAGCCCGGCGCACGCCAGCGCGCACCGCGTCGCGGCCACCGGGCACGCCCATATCGACTCCGCCTGGCTGTGGCCGCTGCGCGAGACGGTCCGCAAAGCCTCCCGGACCTTCGCCAACGTCACGCAACTCGCCGTCGAATACCCGGAGTTGGTCTTCGCCTGCTCCCAGGCGCAGCAGTACGCCTGGGTGAAGGAGCATCAGCCGCACCTCTGGGCCCGCATCAAGGAGGCGGTGCGCAGGGGAAACTGGGTGCCGGTGGGGTCGATGTGGGTGGAGTCCGACGCCAACATGCCCGGCGGCGAGGCACTGGCCCGCCAGCTCACCCACGGAAAGCGCTTCTTCCTGGACGAGTTCGGCGTCGAGACCGAGGAGGTCTGGCTGCCCGACTCCTTCGGCTACACCGCGGCCTTCCCGCAGCTCGCGCGGCTGGCCGGGGCGCGCTGGTTCCTCACCCAGAAGCTCTCCTGGAACCAGACGGACAAGATGCCGCACCACACCTTCTGGTGGGAGGGCATCGACGGCACCCGGATCTTCACCCACTTCCCGCCCGTCGACACCTACAACTCCCAGCTGCACGGCCGCGAACTCGCCCACGCGGAACGCAACTTCGCCGACAAGGGGCGCGCCACCCGCTCCCTCGTCCCGTTCGGCTGGGGCGACGGCGGTGGCGGCCCCACCCGCGAGATGCTCGAACGGGCCCGCCGGCTGCGCTCGCTGGAGGGCTCCCCGCGCGTCACGGTCGAACCGCCGGCGCGCTTCTTCACGGCCGCCCACGAGGAGTACGGCGCGGCGGCCCCGGTCTGGTCGGGCGAGCTCTACCTCCAGTTCCACCGCGGCACCTACACCTCGCAGGCGAAGACCAAACAGGGCAACCGGCGGAGCGAACACCTGCTGCGGGAGGCGGAGTTGTGGGCCGCAACGGCGGCGGTCCACTCCGCCGGAGAGCCCGGCGGGGCCGCGTACGACTACCCGTACGAGGCGCTGGACCGCCTCTGGAAGACCGTGCTCCTGCACCAGTTCCACGACATCCTGCCGGGCTCGTCGATCGCCTGGGTCCACCGCGAGGCGCGCGACGCCTACGCCGCGGTGGAGGCGGAGCTGACCGGCCTGATCGAGGAGGCGCTCGGGGCGCTGGCGGCGGGTCCGGCCGCCGCGGCGGCCGGACCGGCGGTCTTCAACGCCGCACCGTACGACCGGTACGAGATCATCGAGCCGCCCGACGGCCCGGACGCCGAGGCCGTCGCCGTCCACGTCCCCGCCCTGGGCTCCGCCCCCCTCCCGCCGCCCGCCGCCGGCGCGCCCTCCCCCGTACGCACCCGCGCCGGCGCCCGCCACTTCACCCTCGACAACGGGCAACTGCGGGTGGAGATCGACGCCGACGGCCTGCTGGCCTCCGTACGCGATCTCGCCACCGGGCGCGAGGTGCTGGCGCCCGGGGCGCGCGGCAACCTCCTCCAGCTGCACCCCGACCACCCCAACCAGTACGACGCCTGGGACCTCGACCGGCACTACCGCAACCGCCACACCGATCTCACCGACGCCGACTCCGTCGAACTGCTCGCGGTCGGCCCGCTCTCCGCTACCGTGCGGGTGACCCGGACCTTCGGCGACTCCCACGTCACCCAGGACCTCACCCTGCGGGCCGGGGCGCGCCGGCTCGACATCACCACCGACATCGACTGGCACGAGTCGGAGAAGGTCCTCAAGGCCGCCTTCCCCCTGGACGTGCACGCCGAACGGTCCACCGCCGAGATCCAGTTCGGGCATGTGCACCGCCCCACCCACACCAACACCAGCTGGGACGCCGCCCGTTTCGAGATCTGCGCCCACCGCTGGCTGCACGTCGCCGAGCCCAGCTACGGCGTGGCCCTCCTCAACGACTCGACCTACGGCCACGACGTCACCCGCACCCCCCACGACCAGGGCCTCGGCACGACCGTACGGCTCACCCTGCTGCGCGCCCCGCACAGCCCCGACCCGGAGACCGACCAGGGCGGCCACCGGTTCCGCTACGCGCTGCTCCCCGGCGCCGCGGTCGGCGAGGCGATCGCCGAGGGCCTGGCCCTCAACCTGCCCCTGCGGACCGCCACCGCACCCCCCGTCGCACCGCTCGTCCGCGTCGACCACCCCGCCCTCACCGTCGAGTCGGTCAAACTCGCCGACGACCGCAGCGGCGATGTCATCGTCCGCCTCTACGAATCCCACGGCGGTCGCGCGACCGGCACCCTCTCCCCCGGATTCCCACTCGACCGCGCCGCCGTCACCGACCTGCTGGAACGCCCACTCCACGACGAGGAAGCGGGCCCGACCTCGGAAATCACCGTCAGCCTGCGCCCGTTCCAGATCCTGACCCTGCGGCTGCGCCCGCGGCGCCACCGCCCCTCCCCCTGACCCCGCCGCGACGCCCCCGACCCGCTCCGTCGACTCCCCGACGCCCCAACTTCCTCACACTCGCGGGATGTTGCGGAGATTGGAGCGGGCCAGCTGCACCATCCGACCCACTCCCCCGGCCAGCACCATCTTGCCCGCCGAGAGCGCGAAGCCGGACACCATCTCGGCGCTGATCTTCGGCGGGATGGACAGCGCGTTGGGGTCGGTGACGACATCGACCAGCGCCGGACCCCTGTGCCGGAACGCGTCGCGCAGCGCGCCGCGCAGCTGCCCGGGCTTCTCCACCCGCTCGCCGTGCGCCCCGGCCGCGCGGGCGATGGCGGCGAAGTCGGGGTTGCGGTTGGTCGTGCCGTACGACGGCAGACCGGAGACCATCATCTCCAACTCCACCATGCCGAGGGAGGAGTTGTTGAACAGTACGACCTTCACCGGCAGGTCGTACTGCACCAGGGTGAGGAAGTCGCCCATCAGCATGGTGAATCCACCGTCGCCCGACATCGAGACGACCTGACGGCCGCGTTCGGGGAACTGGGCCCCGATCGCCTGCGGCAGCGCGTTCGCCATCGAGCCGTGGGTGAACGAACCGATCACCCGCCGACGGCCGTTGGGGCTGAGGTAGCGGGCCGCCCAGACGTTGCACATGCCCGTGTCGACGGTGAAGACCGCGTCGTCCGCGGCCTCCTCGTCCAGGACCGACGCGACGTACTCGGGGTGGATCGGCACATGCTTGTCCACCTTGCGGGTGTACGCCTTGACCACTCCTTCCAGCGCGTCCGCGTGCTTCTTCAGCATCCGGTCGAGGAACCCGCGGTCGGTCTTCTCCCGGACCCTGGGGATCAGGCAGCGCAGCGTCTCGCGGACATCGCCCCAGACGGCGAGATCGAGCTGGGAGCGCCGGCCGAGGTGCTCCGGCCTGACGTCCACCTGGACGATCGGCACGTCGTCGGGCAGGAAGGCGTTGTACGGGAAGTCCGTGCCCAGCAGGATCAGCAGATCGCACTCGTGGGTGGCCTCGTAGGCGGCACCGTAGCCGAGCAGCCCGCTCATGCCGACGTCGTACGGGTTCTCGTACTGGATCCACTCCTTGCCCCGCAGCGCGTGCCCGACCGGGGACTTCACACGCTCCGCGAACTCCATCACCTCGGCGTGCGCGCCCGCGGTGCCGCTGCCGCAGAACAGCGTGACCCTGCCGGCCCGGTCGACCATCCTGGCGAGCCGGTCGATCTCGTCGTCGCCGGGGCGGACCGAGGGGCGGCTGGTCACCAGCGCGTGCTCGATCGCACGCTCCGGAGCCGGTTCGGCGGCGATGTCGCCGGGGAGCGAGACGACCGAGACCCCGCTCCGCCCGATGGCGTGCTGGATCGCGGTCTGGAGCACCCGCGGCATCTGCCTGCCGCTGGAGATCAGCTCGCTGTAGTGGCTGCACTCGGCGAACAACCGGTCCGGGTGCGTCTCCTGGAAGAAGCCGGTGCCGATCTCGCTGGACGGGATGTGCGAGGCGAGGGCCAGTACCGGCGCCATGGAGCGGTGCGCGTCGTAAAGCCCGTTGATCAGATGCAGGTTGCCCGGCCCGCAGGACCCGGCGCAGGCCGCCAGCTTCCCGGTGAGCTGCGCCTCCGCCCCGGCGGCGAACGCGGCGGCCTCCTCGTGCCGGACCTGGATCCAGTCGATGCCGGAGTGCCGGCGGATGGCGTCCACGACCGGGTTCAGGCTGTCCCCGACGACACCGTAGAGCCGCCGTACGCCCGCACGCACCAGGATGTCGATGAACTGCTCGGCCACGGTCTGCTTGGGCATGTCGGGGAACTCCTCGGGACGGCTGGGGCCAGTCCGACGGGTGCGGGTCGCGCTTCCATCAACCCATGGGCCGGCGGGGTTCGCCTCTGGGACGGGCGGTCGGCGGGGGCGCCACGCCGCCCCGCCGCGCCACGTCGTCCCAGGACTCCCACACACCCACCGCCGTGCGGTCCTTCGTGTGGCCCGCGAGGGGTGCCTGGGTGGCGGTCAGGAAGTCCGTCAGCCCGGGTGGCCGGGGATCGGACCACCGGCCGGCGAGTTGGGCGGCGAAGCCGGGGGCGCCGCGCCAGGGGTCCGCCAGGCCGGAGGTGCACAGCAGGAGGGTGTCTCCGGCGCGGGCGAGCGTGGCGCGGAAGAGGAACGGCTCCGGGCGGCTCGCGGTGCCGGGCTCGTACGGCGGGTGGGAGGCGCGACCGGTGTCGGGGACGCCGGAAGGGCCCGGGGCGGTGGCCGGCGCGGCGCGGGTGCCGGCTTCCGCCGCCGCGGGCTCCAGGTCCCGCCACGCGCCGTTGCGCAGCCGGAAGATGCCGCCGGCGCCCACGCCGAAGAACACCCGCGTACGGCAGCCGGGGTCGGCGGGCACCAGGAGGCAGCGCAGGGCGGCCGTGTACTCCTCGGGCGGCACGCCCCGTTCCGCCGCCCGGCCGCGCAACTGCCCGTAGGTGCGGTCGGTGAGGCGCTGGAGTCCCGACGTGAGGGCGTCGCGCCGGTCGGCCCGGATGTCTTCCGCCAACCGGGTGGCGTTGCGGCCCGCCGCGCCGACGATCCAGGCGCAGGCGTCGCGGGCGGCGCGATGGGCGTCCTGGCCGGCGGCCGGGAGGCCGGTGGCGACGGCCACCAGCAGCAGCGCGTCCCGGCCGGTGCCGAAACGGGCGGTCAGCAGCGCGTCGCGGCGCGGCTCACCGCGCTCGCGGGCGGCGGCACCGCGCTGGGAGACGGCCCGGAGCGTGACGGAACCGTACCCGGCGCCGTCCAGCACGGTGTCGGGCACCAGTGCGTCGAGGGCGTCCGGGTCGGCGGCGGGGAGTACGAGAGGCGGCTCGGAGGCGGGCGCGGGTGTCCGCGGTCCGGCGGAGCGGGCGGGCGCCGGAGGCTCCGAGGAGCGGGCGGGGGGCGCGGGTTCCGGTGGGGACGGTGGGTTCGGCGGGGACGGCGGGTTCCACGGGGACGGTGGGTTCGGCGGGGACGGCGGCCGGGGGGTGGCGGGGATGCCGTCCGAGGCGGGGGCGCCGGGGCGGCCTATGGGTGCGAGCGGCGAGGGGCGCGGCCCCGGACCGGTGGCCCGGAGCGGGATGGGCGGCGACGGCGGGGGCGGCGGCTGGGACTGGGACGCCCCCCGTCGCGTGGGCGGCTCCCACGGCTTCGGCTCCCAGGGAGTCGGCTCCCACGGCCGGGGTTCGAAGGGCTTGGGGTCGAACCGCCGTGCAGCGGGCCGCGCAGCATCAGGCCGTTGGGCATCGGACCGTTGGACGTCGGGCCGCTGAGGGGCAACACGCCGCGGATCGGCGGGCTTTGGCGCTGCGGGGGACGACATCGGTGACTCGGGCGACGGAGACGACGGGGGCGCCGCGCCGACCGGAGGCGGCGGTACCACGCGCGGATCCGGCACACCCGGCACGTCCTGTACGCCGGGCACACCCGGCACGTCCGGTACGCCCGGCGCATCGGGCACGTCCGGCCGTGGGGCAGCCGGGGGCCGGGCCCGTTCCCGCCCCGCGAGTGCGCGCAGCGCCGAGGCGACCCGTTCGTCCAGCGTGTCCGGGGCGTCGGACGGGCCCGCGTCCCGCACGGTGCCGCCGCCCTCGCCGCCGTCAGCTCCCTGCGCAGTGCCGTCGCCGTACAACTCGCGCCACCACCAGTCGTCCGCCCTGCCGCGCCCTGCCCCCTGCCGGTTCATGGACCGCATTGTCCATGGATGTACGTCCTTGAGACAGGGCGCGAAACAGGCAACCTGCGGGGCGGCCCCACCACATCCGCACGGGCGGTGAGGAAACACCCAAGTCGCCTGCCCACAAGGTCGGTTGAAGCGAATCGGACAATCCGTGAGCGTCCCGGTGGCGCCGTCGGTACCGGCACGCGCCCGGCGTGCCGTCCCCCGTCCCCCGTGTGCCGGGAAGCGCGTCCCGCCCCGGTCCGGCAGGCTTGGGCCATGTGGGCCGTCGGAAAGGCCGTGAGAGGGCGCAGCGCGCGAGCCGCCGCCGGGCGTGCGCCGCTCCGGGCGCGTACGGCCGCCGGCGGCGCCGGCCCTGCGCCCGCACGACCCGCGGCCCGCCCCGCGCCCGCCCCCGCTGTCCCCGGGGCCGTCGTATGAGTGGGTGGCAGTTGGTCGCCGTCGGGCTCGTCATGCTGCTCGGGGTGTTCGGGGTGCTGGTTCCGGGCATTCCGGGGCCGCTCATCGTGTGGGCCGCTCTGCTGTGGTGGGCGACGACCGCGCGGGCCTCGCTGGCGTGGGCGGTGCTGATGGCCGCCACCGCCGTGCTGCTCCTCAACCAGGTACTCACCTGGCTGCTCCCCAGCAGGAGTCTGCGCGACGCGGGCGCGCCGTACCGCACGCTGTTCCTCGCGGGCGTGGCCGGAATCGCGGGCTTCTTCCTGATTCCGGTCGTCGGCGTCCTGCTCGGCTCCGTCGGCGGGCTGTACGCCCTCGAACGCCTCCGGCTCGGCAGCCACGGCGACGCCCGCGCCTCCACCCGTACGGCGATGCGCGCCGTGGGGTTGAGTGTGCTGGTCGAGCTGTTCGCCTGCCTGGTGGTCATGGGTGCCTGGGTGGGGGCACTGATCGCCGGCTGACCACCCACCGGGCAGCCGGGCTCCGCCGCGCTCGCCCTCCCACCGCGCTCCCCGCCGCCCCTCAGGCCGCCTCTCCCGCCGCGTTCGCCGGCGCGCCGCCGCCCATGCCCCCCTCGGGCAGCAGCCCCGCCCGCCACAGATGGTGCAGGGCGTACGCGCCCCACGGCCGCCATGCCCCCGGCGCCCGCACCGCCCCTCGGCGCCCACGCCCGGATCGCCCATCCCTCGCATCCAGATGTACGCCGCGGCGCGCGGCCCCACGCCGGGCAGTTCGGCCAGCGCGTGTGCGGCGGCCTGGCGGTCCGCTCCCGCGTCCAGCCGGAGGGCGCCGTCGGCGAGCGCGGCACACAGTGCGCGCACCGGCTCCGGCACCCCCGGACCGGTCAGATCCGCGGCCGCGGAGAAGAGATGGGTCGGCCCGCCGTCCGCCTCATCGGCCCGCTCCCCCAGCAGCCCCGCACCGCCGTCCACCCCGCACAGCGGCGTGCCGTACGCCCGGACCAATTCCGCGGCGCGCTCCGGCGGGCCGGCCAGCACCGTCCGTACGGCCAGCTCCTCCGGGTCGACGGCGCCCGGCGCACGCAGCCCCGGGCGCTCGGCGACCAGCGGGCCGAGCAGCGGATCCGCGCCCAGCGCGGCCCGCCCGCGCCCCCACTGGCGGAAATCGGACACGGGGTTCGCACCCGCACGAGGCGCGGAACGCGACCGGGCACGGACCGGACGAGGAACGGACGGGACGAGTAACGGACGGGACCGGGCACGGACGGGACCAGGCACGGTCGGAACCCGGCACGAAAGGGACCGGACAGGCGGGCCCCGGACCCCGAGCCCCGGACCCCGGGCCCCGCCGCGGACTTACCTCCCCTTCCCCCTCTTCCGCTCCGTCATGTGTCGCCCCAGCGCCTGCCTCTGCTTCCACTCGCGTCGGCGCTCGGCGCGCAGCCGGGCGTCCGTCTTGGCGACGATCCACTGGTTCTCGCGCTGGAGCTTGCGGTAGCTCTCCATCCGACGTTCCGTCAACTCACCGCTGTCGACGGCCTCCTGGACCGCGCAGCCGGGCTCCGTCCCGTGCGCGCAGTCGGGGAACCGGCACCGCTCCGCCAGTTCCTCCACCTCCGCGAACGTCCGGGCCAGTCCGCCCTCCGCGTCCCACATCCCGACGCCGCGCAGCCCCGGCGTATCGATGAGCACCCCGCCGCCGGGCAGTACCAGCAGATCCCGGGTCGTCGTGGTGTGCCGCCCCTTGCCGTCCCGGTCGCGGATCGCCTGCACATCCTGTACGTAGGCGCCGACCAGCGCATTGGCCAGCGTGGACTTCCCGGCTCCGGAACGCCCCAGCAGTACGGACGTGCCGCCGGCGAGCACCGCGCCCAGCACGTCGATCCCGTCCCCGGTCGCCGCGCTGACCGCCAGCACCTGCACTCCGGGCGCGGCGCCCTCCGTGTCCGCGACGAGATGGCCGACCCCGGCCGGGTCCCCCGCCAGGTCCGCCTTGGTCAGCACGACCAGCGGCTGCGCCCCGCTCCCCCCTGAGAGTGCGGACCCCTGCACCGGTCCCCCACCCGTCGAGCCGGACATCGCCAGCGCGAGGAACCGCTCGATCCGCCCGAGGTCCAACTGCTCCGCGAGGGACACACAGATGACGATGGTGTCGATGTTGGTGGCCAGCACCTGGCCCTCGGAACGCTTCGACGACGTGGACCGCACGAATGCCGTGCGGCGGGGCAGCAACGCCCGCACCACACCGTCGACATGGTCGCCCACACGACCGTTCTCGAAGTCGATGACAGCCCAGTCACCGGTGCACGGCACCCGCATCGGGTCACCGGTCGCCACCAGCGCGGTATCCGCCAGGACGGTCCGGATGCCGTCGCCGTCGGGCACCACCGCGTCCACGCGACCACGGTCCACGCGGACGATACGGCCGGGCACGAACCCCTGCCCGGCAAAGGGGGTGAAGCTCTCCGCGAACCCGTCATCCCAGCCGTAGCCGGACAGCGGATGCGCAGAAGACACAGTCAGGTCGAACAACGGGATGACCCTTCAGGAAAGAGCGGTCCCGGCCACGCGCGCAACGCGCGAGATGAGAAAGGGAAGTCGAATCAGCCGGAGACCACAGAGGTGAAATTGATGATCTTCTGGACGCGGGCCGCGCCCCTCGCAGTGACAGTCATCAGTACTCACCTCCCGTTTCCTCAACAGCTGACGGCACCCTCAAAGCGCCGTCCACAACGTCGTCAACGTTAGACCAGCCCCACGCCGCGGCACCAACCATTTTTCCGACGCCGTCTCCTTCGGCCCGTCCATCCCGTGCGTCAGTGCGTACGCCTTGCACACGAGTCGAGCAGGCGCGTCCGCGTCACTCGACATCGCCGGCAAGATCCACCGGATGTTCCTTGTGGAGCGCGGATATCGCTCCGCGAACGGAACTGACCAGGGCTGCCACAGCGGCGATGACGGTAACGACGGCGAGAACGGACGGCACGGGCCCGTCGGGCACGTCACCGGCGTCCATGACCAACGCCGTGACGGTCGCGACACCGGCGATGCCTGTCGTGGTCACGGCGAACGCCATCGCGACACCGAGCAAGGAGAGTAGTCGCAAGAGCTTGGCAGAAGGTCGGCACCGGGTGACGACGACGGCGGGCGCCACCGCCGCGGCGGTCAGGAACGCTGCCGGACCGAGCCACCCCAAGGTGAAGAGCCAGGGCCCGTCGACCAGATAGCGAAGCATCAGGGCCCACACCCCGCCGAGTAACACGGGTACGAGTGCGAAAGGAGCCAGCAACGGGCGCCACGCGGTCCAGTTGCCGGTTCTGGCGGTTTCCGCGAGGAGCGAAAGGGCGCCAACCAGCGGGACCAGTCCACTGCTGTCGGTGGCGTACTGCGCAACGTCCAACAGAGGCCGCACCCAGTCCGCCGAATCCGGCCGCAGCTGATCGGTCAGGACAATGCGCAGCAGCGGCAGGACACAGAGTGCGGCACACCAACTGACCCAGGTGGTGGCAACGCTTGCCTGCATGCGGCGACGGCGCCGTTCCGCGGACTCGTTGGGCATCACCGGGCGAAGCCATGCCCGGAGCGCGCCGATGAGAAGGTCCGCGACGACGCATGGGCCGGTGCCGGTGTCCTCGACCAGCGCTTCGAGTTCAGGACCGTAGCGCTCCCGGAACGAGGGAGGATACGCACGCAAGGCCAGCCTGGCGGCCATGTTCGTCATGCGCCTGCCACCCCCAACTTGGTCAGCCCGACATGGGCGAAGCGGGCCATCGCCCGGAGTCTTTCGTCGAGCACGGTCTGCCCTTCTGCGGTGAGGCGGTAGGGCCGGCGACGCTCGTCCCCGTCCAACGCCGCGACCAGTCCGCCGTCCTCCAGCCGCGAGATGGCGGCATACAGCGTGCCCGGTCCCAACTTGATGGATGTCTGTTCCTCGACGTCCTTGATGATCGCGTAGCCGTGCTTGGGTCCATCGGCCAGGCTGGCCAGGATCAGCAGCGCCGGTTCCGCCCATCCGACGCGGTCACGTTGACGCGGCATCGGGCACCTCCTTCACTCACCTCGGCTGCTACGTTAAACGATATAGCGTCCTACGCAGTAGTTCCTGAAGTACGGCAGAAGGGACCGCAACCCGTCCTGGGCGCCTCGAACGTCGTTCTGACGGTGCGTCGGTGGTCGATACCAGGACATGGAGTCGTGGTGACGGCCGTACGGCGGTGAACTGAGACCAGCAGACTGCCTCTCCGCCGTCTCAGACGGTGGCCGAGAGGTGGGCACCGCGTTGTCCCCACGCGGAGACCGTTGCCAGGCAGGCGTCGCGGAAGGTGGGTTGGGTGACGAGGGCGTCGAGTTCTGTCGCCTCGTCGGGGGTGAGCAGGTCCCGTTGGAGGAGTGCGGGGCGGATCTGGTCGAAGGTGGCTTGCCACAGCCGGTGGGAGGGACTGTGGTCACCGACGGTTCCGACGCTGATGTGCAGTCCGGGCTGGGTGAGACCGGCCTGGAGGAGAGGGGTGGGCTGGGTCCTCGGCCAGCGCAGGTCGGTTCCCAGGGTGCTGCTCAGGAGATCGGCCCCGGCGAGCGCGACCTTGCGGAAGAGCGGGTGCAGTGAGGACTGGGCAGGGAAGACGTCGGGGTCTTCCACAACGAGCCAGCCGCCGGGTTTGAGCCAGCGCGCGGCCTTGGTCAGGACCTGCTGGCGGCTGGGGAGGTGGACGAACAGCGCCCGGGCGTGGATGAGGTGGAAGCTGCTCGGGGCGAAGTCGTCATGGATGACGTCATGACGCAGGACGTGCAGGTTGTCGGGGAGGTCGCCGGTGAGGTGGCCGGTGTCGATGTCGGTGGCCGTGGTGCGTCCGCGCGGGCAGGTCGTGGCCAGCCAGCGGGCGATGGATCCTGCGCCGGCGCCCAACTCCAGGCAGTCCCAGCCGGGTTCGGGGTGCAGGCGCTGGATGATGTGCCGGGTCGTGGTGTCCCAGTCGGCTTGAAGGGTGAGGAGCCGGTCGAGTTCGGTCACGGTGCGGTGTGCGAAAACACCCTGCTCGTAGCCCTGCGGCTCCCCGTTCCGGTGCCGCGGTTGGCGGGGAGAAGTGGTGTGCCGGGTCATAGCTGGGCGGTGACCTTCAGGTGGGGCGTGGTCCTGCTGATGAGCCCGTGGGGGGTGGGTGTGAAGCCGTCCGCCCAGCGCAGCCGTGGCAGGTGGTGGAGGAGGACCGAGACGGTCTGGCCGAGAAGGCGGGCCAGGTGGGCACCGAGGCAGAAGTGCCGGCCCGCGCCGAAGCCCAAGTGGTCGGCGGAGGCGGCGAATTCCCTGTCGATCCGCTCGGGGCGGTGGATGTCGAACCGGTCGGGGTCGGGGAAGCGTTCGGGGTCGCGGTTGGCGGACGCCAACACGCAGGCGACGGTGGCGCCGGCGGGCACGGTGCCGCTGGGTAGGTCGACGGCCTCATGGGCCTGGCGGACGATGATGTGGGTGGGCGGGTCCCGGCGCAGCGACTCGGCCCAGGCCGCGTCGAGCAGGTCGGGGGTGTCCGCCACGGCGGTTTGCGCGTCGGGGTGGTCGACGAGGTTGGTGAGGAAGAGGGCGAGGGCTTTCTCAGCGGTGTCGGCACCGGCGGCCAGCAGGAGGCTGCACGTCCCCTGCACCTCTCGGTCGGTGAGCAGTCGGCCCTCGATCTCGCTGGTGCACAGGGCCGACAGGAAGTCGTCGCCATTCGCACACCTCGCGCACCAGGCCGGCGGCATCACAACGGGGCGCCGCGCCCGCACTCGCGAACGGCATGTCCGGAAGGTCGAAGACCACGGGATCCCCGACACCCCTGCCCGCCAATGAAGTCCTCCGTAACCGGCGCGAGCCGTGCACTGCAGAAGCAACCAGCAGGCACACTACGACAGGTGACGATGGGACACGCTGGGTAGCCATGCGGCGCTGTCAGGCGTGCGGATGCGCGGCTCGGCGCGCCCCACACCCCTCACACCAGTCGACGCGCCGCGCGAGCGGGGAGGACCAGTGGTACTGGCCGCCCGTCCCCCGCGGCATGACCATCAGCTCCGCCTCGCGCCTGCCAATTCGCCTACCCACAGCGGCCGTTCTCCTTCACTCGCCGCACCGGGTGCTCAGCCACGCGGGCGCACCTCGACGTTCTCCAGCAGTCCGTGGGGCGGCCGCCGGTGGCTGTCGGAGCGCACGGCGGACATGAACCAAGCGTGCTCCACCGCTGCACAACTCGCGGCTCTCTCCCCTGAGAGTGCGGATGGGCAACGCCTAGAGTCGCCGCATGACGTGTAGTGAGGCGGAGTACTACGAGTATCTGCAGGCCGAGCGACGTCGCCACGCATGGGTCATGCGCCGACACGGCGGCCTGACACAGCCGGAGGCTTGGGCGGCAGCCTTGGGCCGTTACCCCTATGAGCCAAGCGATGTGCCGCATCGCGGACTTGTCTTCCATGACGAGGCGTGGCACTGGGCGATGCTGGCCGTGCACGGAGATCGCTACACGGCGGAGTGTCCCGAGATGGCTCAGCCGTCAGCCGAGTACATGGCTCTTGAGTAACCGAAGGCGATCCTCGCCACAATCTTCGGGACTTTTCATCCGGGGTATTTGGAATTCTCACTTCTTGGCGCGCTTGCCGGACTCAACCAAGGCGTGTTCATGCAGTCCGACACTGTCGCCATCGACAGCGATGGCATCAGCGTCGAGTGCGCGAGTCGCCGAAGGCTAAAGGTAGGGCGAGGAGAGGCGGGAAGGTTTTCATAGACCCTCGCCGATCAGACGGAGTCAAAGGCCACGGAAGAAAATGCGCCTTGATCGCTCACCTTCACACGGAGTACGAACCTTACGCAAAGGGAAAGTTCGAGGTTTCCGAAGCTGGGCAGCGCCTCTACTACGCCTGTCGCGCCACGATACTCAGAGGCATCGCAGGGGATACACGGGATCAGGCGGATACGCCGCTGAAGCGACTGTGTGAGGCGTCCGGTCCACGCCGCTCGGCGCCCCGTCCCGGAACCTGCGGCGCGGCCGATGGATGGACCGCGCGGCCGCATCAGCCCCGAGCTGGCGAACATCTCCGACATCTGCTCCCAAAACGCACGAGAGCTTCGCTGCGACGGGGGAGCGCAGCGAGATGGAGACGCAACCGCAGCCCCGGAAGCGGGAGTCCAGGCCGTGAGGTTGGTGAATGTCGCTGAAATTACGCGAGGGGAGGCAGTTCGACCCATTCGAGGAGTGCGACCCCGACGAGGATCCGGGCTGTGGCTTGAGGGAGAGGCGCTGGCGCAAAAAAATGGGGCGGCTTGGCTCAGCGAGCGCGAATCGGTCGTCCCCACCTGGCGCGCTTGGGGTGCGCGGCTCCGCGAGCGAAGACCAGGCCCTCCGGCAGGATCTCGACGAGACGCACGCGTACACCTACAGATCGAGCATGCAAAAAGCCCCTGACGAATCGGAGGCTTCAAGGCTTGCAGGCGCACGAGGCTTCGTTGAGGGCAGTGCGACATTCAACTATCAAGGGTGCAACCACTTTGAGGTCGTCTCACATGCCAGCGGTTTCGCCAACTCCAGGTTGGGCCGTTGGGGCGGAGGGCCTACGCCTGTCGCGGTAGAGCCACCCGTTCGCGACATCCCTGAATCCGGCGCGCCGCCGAACACCTGCGACATATCTCGCATTAACCTCTTGTGACTGTACGAAGTCGCTATATCACGGATTACATCCGTGTGACCACCGGAGAAGAAATGCGCAAGCTTCAGAAAGCCACCGTCATGGCCGTCGCCCTCGGCAGCTTCGGCTTCCTCGGCGCCGGCACCGCCTACGCCCACGGCGAGAAGGGCGGCACCGACATCGACATCAAGCAGGGAAGCCAGTGCAGGTCGCACGACACCAACGCCGACGTCCTCGGTGAGGTGGGGATCCTCAACGGCCTGGCGGGCAACGCGATCGGCGGCGAAGGCTCCCCGGGTGCGCAGAGCACCAAGATGGGCTCGTCGATGGGCTGCGACAACAGCGCCGACATCAAGGAAAGCAAGAGCGGCGACGAAGACAAGGGCGGAGGCTCGGAGGGCAGAGGCTCGGAGGGCAGGGAAGGCAACGGAGACAAGGGGAGCGACGCACACAAGTGCGGATGTTCGGAGGGTGGAGAAGGCAAGGAGGGTAGGGAACAGCAGGGAATGACGCCGCGGCCCGGTCTCCGCTACACAGTCCGAACCGAGACCCTTACGACCTCATAGGGTCAGGCTGCGGGAGGCCGCTCGACCCGCATGTGTAACGCTTGGCCGCTGGCTGGACTTCTCGGGGAGGTCCGGCCAGCGGCCAGGGTCCTGGCCCGGTAGCCCACCACAGGGAAGTCTGCTGTCTCCGGCGGGACGACGCGGCCCCCGCCCGCTCCGGGATCTCGGCGTGAATCAGCTGATCGCCCGTCGGAGCACCGGGCACGGCTTCTGCCTGGACACCCAACGCTGGGTCGTGGAGGGCACGTTCGCCTGCCGGCACTGGTACCGACGCCTGTGATCCATGGGAGATCCGCGACGACGTCCACGATGCCTTCCTCACCCTCGGATGCTCACTCATCTGCGGGCGATACGTGAACTCCCGAGAGGAGTTTCAGGGCAGGCGCGTTTGCGTTGACGGCCCGGTGGCTGACCTCAGGTCGGCTTGTGCCACACGGAGATGCGCTTCGCGGAGTCCTGGGTGAACGGCGCCCCGCCCCAGTCCGCCACGCGACGTTCCCGTTCGAGCCCAGCGGTCCGTGCCATAGGGTCGAGCTCTGCCGGCCAGGCGTACCGGTGCCGGGAGTTGCCGCGGCGGTAGCGACCGTCGTCGCCATCGTGGGTGAAGTGGTGCGAGACGAGAATCTGCTCGACCAGGTCGATGGTGGCGAAGCCGAGATGCGGCTCGGCGACGTCGAACGGCACCGCGACCTGGCCGGGCGGCAGGAACCGCAGCGGCGGCACGCCTGGCTCGATGACGAATCGGCCACGGCGGTGGTGCGGTCCTTCTCCTCGGCGCAGCGTGCGCCGCCCTCAGCTCGGCGTCTACGTCCCATGGCTTCGCCCGAGCCCCCAGGCAACCCGGATCATCAGTCTCGGAGTGATCCAACCGCCTTGGAGATCATTTCGTTAGGAGTCCTGGGGCAACTGATGGGCAACCTTCGACGCTGACGCTGCGTCTCATCCCACATCAAAAGTACCTTTGCCTGCCCGTCACGGACCTCTCATCCGAACGAGGTAATCTCCCACCCCTGGGCGCAGCTGGGGGAACTCGGGGCGCAGGTGGGGGGTTCGCGAAATTTCGCTGTATCGGGCCGTCACGTAATCCGGGAGAGAGAGCGCATGCGCGGGCGAAGGATACGAATAGTGCTGATATTGGTCGTGGCACTCGGGGGACTCTTCGTGGCCACCGACCAAGTCGCAGTGACGTATGCCCAGTCAAGGGTGGCGAACGAGATCCAGAGTGCGCTGGGACTCGCGGCCAAGCCGAGCGTCTCCATCAAACACTTCCCGTTCCTCACCCAGGCGCTCAGCGGTGACCTGGACGAGGTCACGGTCAGCGCGAACAACCTCAAAGCACCCACCGGCGACCCGGGCACGGACGGCTCCGACCCGTTGAGCATCGACCGCTTCACCGCCGAACTCCACCACGTGCGCATCAACAGCAGCTTCAACGGCGCCGTCGCCGACTCGGCCACCGGCACCGCCCTGGTCTCGTACGCCGCCGTCACCAAGACCGTCTCGCACCAGCTGTCCGGTATCGCCTCCGGCGTCGACGTCTCCTATGGCGGAAACAACCAGGTCAAGCTGGCCGGCAGCATCCAGATCCCGCTGCTCGGCAGCCAGCAGATCAGCACCTTGGCCAACATCACGCTCGGGAGGGGCAACACCCTGGGGATCACGCTGCCCGACGGCGCGCAGCAACTGATCGGCCAGGCAGCCGCCCCGCAGTGGCCGCTCTCCGGTCTGCCCACCGGCATCAGACTGAGCGGCGTGCGGGCCACGTCGGACGGGCTGCGGGCGTCGCTGAGCGGCAAGGACATACACATGACCGGGTAACCAGGAAGCCCAGGTCCCACCCCGCGGCACGCAGCTGCTCCAAGCCAACCAGGAAGAAACACATGACCGACGTCAACGGCTGCCAACTGACGAGGCCCGAGGGGCAGGTCACAGACGAGCCAGGGACAGGCCATCCCCGTGACTGTCCGGAGGAAACCCACGCACCCGGCGAAGTTTCCCTCACCGCGACCGGGCTGACGACCTGGGTCAGGCACAAGGGGAAGACCAAGACCCTGCTGGAGGACGTCAGCCTCACCCTGGAAGCCAACTCGCTGGTCGCGGTGATCGGGCCGTCAGGGGCGGGGAAGTCGACGCTGCTGCGCGCGTTGACGGGGTATCAGCCTGCCAACGAGGGCGAGGTGCTCTGCCAAGGCCGGGACCTGTACGAGGACTTCCCCGAACTTCGCCATCGCATCAGCCTGGTGCCGCAGGACGACATCCTGCACACCCAGCTGACCGTGCGCACCGCCCTTCGCTACGCCGCCAGGCTGCGCTTCCCGCGCGAGACCGACCAGGCCGAACGGGACCGCCGAGTCGGCGAGGTACTCGACGAGCTGGGCCTGACCCACCGCGCCGAGACCCGCATCTCCGCGCTCTCCGGTGGCCAACGCAAACGTGTATCCGTCGCTCTCGAACTCCTCACCAAGCCCTCGCTGCTCTTCCTCGACGAGCCGACATCCGGACTCGACCCCGGCCTGGACCGCCAAGTCATGCAAATGCTTAGGGACTTGGCCGATGACGGGCGCACCGTCATGGTGTCCACCCACAGCGTGGCCAACCTGGAACTGTGCGACCAGCTGCTGGTGCTGGCGCCGGGCGGCCGGACGGCGTACTTCGGTCCGCCGCAGGAGGCACTGGACTTCTTCGGGCGCCGAGACTGGGCGGACGTCTTCTCCGACTTCCACCAACAGCCCGACCGCGACTGGCCGGGAGAGTATCGCGCCGCGCGGGCAGACCGGCACGGCTCGGCGGGCCGGACTCTCCTCGCCTCGCCGGCCGGGAAGGACGGCGACTCCCACGTGCCGCACAATCCGCAGCGTTGGGCCTCGCAGTTGGTGACACTGATACGGCGGAACTGCTCGGTACTCGCCGCCGATCGCGGGCACGTTTGGCTGCTGGTGGCCCTGCCGATCATCATGGGCATGCTGAGCATGGCCGTCCCCGCCCAGTACGGCTTCCTGCGGGCAACCCAGGCCGGGGGTCACCTGACCGGCTACCCGCCGAACTACAACGTCGATGCGCAGTGCGTCCTGCTGGTCCTCGCGATAGGGGCCTGCCTGACCGGCACCGCGAACTCCGTACGCGAACTGGTCTCCGAACGTGTCATCTACCAGCGAGAACGCGCCACCGGACTGTCCCGGTCGGCGTACGTGGTCTCCAAGGTCACCGTGCTCGGCGTCATCACCGCCGTGCAGGGCCTCGTCGTGGCTGCAATCGGCCTGGCCGGACGCCGAATGCCGGCCAACGGCCTCCTGCTGAAGTCGTCCGAGTCCGAGCTGGTGCTCACCGTGGTGCTGCTGGCCTTCACTTCGATGATGCTCGGCCTGATCGTCTCCGGCTTCGTCCGCACCGCCGAGAAGACCATGCCGCTGCTCGTCGCGGCCACGCTCGTCCAGGTGATGTCCACCGGCGCCGTCTTCCCGCTGTTCAACCAGCCGGGCCTGGCCCAGATGTCCTGGCTGGCCCCCTCCCGCTGGGCCGTCGCGGCACAGGCCGCCACCATCAACCTCTCCCACATCGGCCCACCGGCGGTCGCCAAGCACCCGCGCCTCACGGACTCACTGTGGACACACACTTCGGCCCAATGGGGTCGGGACGTGGGCGTGTTGGCCGGCCTCGCCGTGGTCGGTGTCCTCGTCGTCACCCTGCTGCTGCGCCGCCACGAACCAGCGGTCATGCGCCGGCGCTGACGGATCGAACTCCCGTCGTTCACGTCGCAGCCGAGGCGCCTGCGGGGAGCGTCACCCCACACGCTCCCCGCCACTCACCTGCGGACGAGCCCTCGGAGAGGTCGTTTCACTGATCAGTCGGCGGTAGCCGATGAGTGTTGCTGCGCTGCACCCGCCGCGGGTGGTTCGGCCTGCCGGAAGACGGCAGCGGTGCCGAGAACGGCGGTGGCAGGTACGAGGAGGTCGCCGGATGGTGTCTCGCGCTGCGGGAGACCGTGGGGAGTGCGGTGCCGATGAAGTCGTGGGTTCGGTACCGCATTCTGCGCCCCGACGTCCGCCAGGGACTGGGGCACCGACGCTCGCCGAACGAGACCACCACCTCCTAGCGGCAGGTGCCGACTCTGTCTCTGCCGGGCAGGAAGGCCGGTGGGTTGGGGTCAGCGGTTTCCCCGGTGTGCATGGCCCAGCGCAGGTGACGTACCCGGGGTATGCGTGTCAATTGGACGACCAGCCTTTCCAGGGCAGCGGTTGACGGGCCGTCCGAGGTGAGTGTCACGTGGATGGTGAGGTGGGCATTGCCGTCCGGTTCAAGGGTGTGGTGGAGCTTCGGGCGGACATCGGTGTTGGCGAACGCGACGAGGCACAGAGCTCTCACCATGCGCTCTCTCGAGGGATCGCACACGGCCTGGAGTGTGCAGCGGGTTGGTGCGGGAGGGATGGGTGTGGGGGTTTCGGGGCGTCGGAAGAAGGGGCGAAACGGAAGTTTCATGGGACACGTCCTGAGCTGATCAGCCGGGTGCATATGGTCGGTTGGCGGCTACGGCCTTCGGGGCGGTGTCGGCCGGGCAGGGTTCGTGACGGCGGCGGAAACCAGGGCTGAGGGCGACGGGGCCGAGCCCCGCGGACCGGCGTCTGGCGCTGTCCGGTCCGCGGGCCCATAGAGGGCTGGTCAGTCGGTGGGGGTGAGGAATTCCAGGCGGTTGCCGGCCGGGTCCAGGCTGTAGAAGCGGCGCTGTCCGGGGTGTTTGCCGTCCCAGACGACGGGCGCGCGGTGGCTTCTGAGGCGGTCGGCGAGGGCGTCGATGTCCCGCACACGGAGTGCGGGGTGGGTGCGGGTGCCGGGTCCGGGGGTCTCGATGCCGAGATGCAGTTGGGCGCTGCCGTGTTCGCCGGTGAGCCAGCAGCCGCCGCGGACCGCGAGCACCGGCGGCCCGGTGACTTCCCGCATGCCGAGTAGATCGGCGTAGAAGGTGCGCAGCATCGCCCCGCATCCGGCGGGGGCGGTGAGCCGTATGTCGTCGAGCGTGACAAACATGGGGGGTCACTTCCAAATCAGCTCTGAACAGCTGGAGTTGAGGTATCAGGCGCCGGTGTGCCAGCTGGCCTCAAGGTGGCGGCAGACGTCGTCGCCGGTCACGGTGTGCCAGTGGGCGTGCGGCCGTGCGGGGGCGGAGATGCCGGCCGGCGGGGGTGCTGGTGTGCGGGTGAAGGCCGCGTGCAGCACGGTCTGGTCGAGCGGGCTGTAGGTCAACCGCCGAACGATCCGGGTGAAGCCGGTGAGCAGTCGGCCGAAGGGCCGGGCGGGTGCGTCGGCGTAACGGGTGCGGTGGTGGGTGAGTGCGGGCATGCGGATCACCTCCGTGGGCTGATGTGGTGTAGGCCATCGGACGCCTCCCGTGCCTGGGAAGGGCCGCCGGACAGGGGGCGACGGCGGCGCCGGCCCGGAGCCGTGGGAAGGCGGGCGGGTTGGCTCAGGGCAGTGGCTGGAGGAATTCCAGGCGGTTGCCGACCGGGTCCTGGGTGTGGAAGCGGCGGTGGCTCGGCAGGCTGACGTTCCACATGACCGGCGCGCCGTACTGTTCCAGGCGGGTGGCGAGTCGGTCGAGGTCGGTGACGCGCACCGCCGGGTGGGCCTTGCGGGGTGGGCGGAAGTCGTGCTCGATCCCGACGTGGATCTGCATCCGGCCGCCGTCGGCGGCGAACCAGCAGCCGCCCTTGTGGGCCAGCCCGGCAGGCTTGGGAACCTCCGTCATCTGCAGGGCGGTGACGTAGAAGCCGCGCAGGACGTCCTCGGAGCCGGCCGGAGCGGCCAGCTGGACGTGGTCGAGGGCTGCGAGCATGGTGAACCTCCGTTCGAGCGGGAATCGGGGCTTGCGGTGCCCTCCCGTGGCGGTGTCAACTCGCCACGGGCGCACGGCGTTCACTGCCCGAGTGCGACCTGGACGATCTTGATGACGACCAGGATCATCGCGATGAGCAGGTAGGTGCGCAGGGCGCCCATGCCGATTTTGCGGGTGGTGGATATGGCGGGCTTGGTGAGGGTGTCCAGTGGTGGCATCCGCCAGGCGTCACGGCCGGTGCGGTCGACGGGGTCTTCGTTGGTCGCGGTGCGGCGGCGGGTGAAGGAGTACCCGGCGGCCAGCACACCCAGGACGCCGCAGGCGGCCATGATGTCGATGATCGTCTGGGAGCTGATGTCGGGGAAGAGGACGGAGGCGGTCAGGATGATGGAGAGGGTGACCAGGACGCCGACCACCGCCGTGGTGAAGGCGTTGGTCTTCGGGCCGTTCACCCAGGGGCCCAGGACGGCCTTGTCGTTGCACAGCAGCAGCAGGAAGACGGATGCCGACGGCAGCAGGACACCGGCCAGGGTCTGCACCCCCTGGGTGAGCAGGCCGAGCGGAGAGCCGGGGATCAGCACGATCACGGCGGCCACGGCCACCACTCCGGCGTAGATGGCGTAGAAGCCCTTGGCGCCCTTGATGCCGCGGTGCAGGGAGTGCTTGATGCCGAAGACGTCGCCGATGGCGTAGGCGGTGGACAGGGAGACAGCGAAGGCGCCGATGATCGAGGCGTCGAGCAGGGCGATGGCGAAGAGGACTCCGGCGAACTTGCCGGCGTGGGCCTCAAGACCCGCGGCGACCCCTGCCGCGTCGGTGAAGTTGCCGAAGCCCTTGGTCCCCGCGAAGG
>NZ_JBNHIN010000051.1:19455-56132 GCF_050054615.1 Streptomyces sp. YGL11-2 | reverse complement strand
ACTTACGTCCCACCTGGACATCCCTCCCTGGACCATCAAGATCCATTGTCCGGGTGTCCACTCCAAAGGATCAGCCTCAGACACCCAGCCGTGCCATCGAGTAGACGCATTGCGAAGTGAGTGGCGTCGCTGTGCTAACGACGTTGCCGCAACGGCCCGAAATCCTGTCCAGTGCCGGACCGTGCACCCATCGCACCACGATGGACACAGGGGAAAGGAAACACCTCAAGACACCCCACAGCCTCCGCTGCGGTGACAGTGACTCAAGGGCAGAACCGGTGCAGCCCGACCACAGAAGGACGATACGGATGAAACGCACGATCGCTCTGCTTCTCGGCGCCGTCTCGCTGGGCGCCGCCTCCCTCACCCTGGCCGCTCCTGCACAGGCGAGGGTCGTTGACTGCCAGAACTTCCTGCGCACTCACGGCTACTCCGTCGGGCCGAAGGTGACGAAGGCGTGCAATGAGGCCCGGGATGGAACTGGCATGGGGTGGTGGGCTTGCAAGGTCCTGCTCCAGGGATACGGCGTCAAGGAAGATGACGCCTCGCTAGCCTGCGACAACGCCGCAGGCTAGCGAGGCGAGAGCGCCAGTTCACTGATGGGCTGGCGCTCTCATCAAGGGGAACTGCAAGACAGCGGGCCGCCGCCGCGGAGGTACGTCGAGCGCAACGGTGCCGGGATGGGGGGCACTTGTCCGGACACGGTCTTGACCAACAGTCAGCAATGGAGCCTCACTGGTTGGTCACACACAAACCCTTGGTTCGGTTGCGGTAGCGGGAGGAGCTTCGATGAGCGGCAAGGACAAGCAACCTGACGATTTCATGGCAGGGGTGGTGGTTGTGCGCTGATGGTCTTGGGCGCGGCTGTTGTGTTCGCTCTGGCGCAGAGCACGGACCGGCCGGAGCCTATGAGCTGCCAGGGCAGCAGTTGCTCGGCGGATCCGGGGGGAGGCGGCGCCGAGTACCACGGTGGAGGGGCAGCCAGCGGCGGCAGCGAGGGAACCGGAGGCAGTGGCGAAGCGGGCGACGGGCGCGAAGGGGGCCGGGGGTAAGTAAGCCGACCGGCGGCGAACCGGCTCAAGGGCGGACCGATACCGCGCTGAGAGGTCGCTCAGATAGGCGGCAGTCATGGACGGCGTCGAGGACGTGTGTCCCAGCGGTGGGTGGTCCAGGCTTGGCGGATCAGGCTACGGACGGTGGTGATCGTGTCGGAGCACGACCGATGGTGCCGATTCACGGGTGCCGTATGCGTGGGTGTTCTCCCCGGGACCGGATGTGTGGCGGCGTGAGTTCGAAGGACGCCTGGCGAGCGTCGAGGCAACTCCCGTCGCGGGCTGACGAAGACTCTCGCCGAACCCTCCGGTGAATTGGTCGCTGAACGCGCGAACTTTTCGCATCCGCGTGCATGAGGGGACATAAATCGCCGTGCGCACGCGCCACAGGCGTGTGGTGATTCTTCTACTCAGGCTCGGATATTTCCGTACAGGAGGATGGGAAGCGTGAAGAAACCCCGCCGGAGCGACGTGCCAGTGGCTATCGTCGTGGCTGTTGTTGACCTGGTGATCATGACGATGCTGGCTTCTGCGTATGGACTGTCCGGGCTGAGCGCCGGCGCTCCGGATGCCCGTGAGGTGCGGCAGCACGAATCCGACGAGATCACCATTCTCGTCATGACCGCACTGCTCGCCGGCGGGGGTTGTGCACTGGCCGCACTGTGCCGATTCTGGAAGACGAGCATCACCCATCTCGTAGTGACCGGACTTCCTCTGCTGGCCTGCGTCACTTGGCAAGAGTGGAGCTGAGCGTCGGCGTACTGCTCGGGCATGGGGACATGCTTCCGCCGTGGGAGCACGGGGCCCACCTGAGCCCTTCGAGAGCCCGTCATGCGACGTAGTCGCACNGTCACTTGGCAAGAGTGGAGCTGAGCGTCGGCGTACTGCTCGGGCATGGGGACATGCTTCCGCCGTGGGAGCACGGGGCCCACCTGAGCCCTTCGAGAGCCCGTCATGCGACGTAGTCGCACGTACGTGGGTCGTGACGCATGCGGACCAGCACGATTGTGTGCAGCGCGCGGTTGGCTTGGCGGTCACCGCCACGGTTGAGTCGGTGGCGGTCCGTGCGCCCGGAAGAGGCACACCCGCGCCTTGGTCCACTCGGAAAGCGCTGATGAGCCGTGGCTCCAGATGGACCGAACGACGCCGAGGGCAACCGCTGCCACGTACATCCCGACGTGGCCACGAACACGATTGCCTGGGTCGGGGGGCCACGAATGGTTGTCCAGTTTCGTGGCTACCTGCTGCACGTTGCCCTGAGATCGCGCTCGCCTCAGTGCGAACTGTACGTCCAAAACCCGAGGAGGATCAGTCCGGCCGTCACGACGACGAGCCCCAGCCACACCCCGCGGGTATTTTCCTCGGGACGCCGGGGCTCCGGCAAGGCTGCGGCGCGGTTCTTGAGCCACGGGGGCCGAGCCGGAGCAGAGGCACCAGGGTCGGTCGACTCGGCGGGAGAAAATTCGATCGCGGGGGCAGGCCCAGGGGCAGCTGGATCGGGGTCGGTCGACTCGGCGGGAGACGATTCGATCGCGGGGTCAGGGCGAGAAGTAACGGAATCGTGGCGACGCACCAGGACGAGGTCCCCCGCGTTGTTGATCACCCGGCGCTGAGGCCGGGGCATGCCGCGCACTGCGAGATCGCGTCGCACTTCCTCGAAGAGGTCGTTCAGGTTCAGTGCCACCGGCCCCTGTAGGGCCGCGAGCAGGGCGCCGGTGAACGCTGTGTGCGTGGTGCCTTGGGGTGCGTAGGCGACGGCGTTGGCGGAGGTGGAGGCGAGCGTGTAGGTGCCGGCAACGTCGATCTGTCCGGCGACTGTGCTGTGTCCGCTCGTCATCGCCTCGGTGGCACGACCGGAGAAGCAGCAGTCCAGCACCAGCACCCGGATCGCCGCCGGGCTGTCGAGCAGTTCCTCCCGCAAGGTCTCGAACGGCAGCGCGGTCCAGCGGATGTTCGCGGTATCGGTGTGTGACAGGGCGAGGTGGAGTCTGCCCCGGTCGTCGACCAGCCCGTGCCCGACGTAGTACACGAACAGCAGGTCGGTCGCTTCCTGGGCGACACGGGCAAGGAGAGAACCCACCTCGGACGCGGTGGCAGGATCAGCTACGGTGACGCAATGCTCCGGCGGCAGAGAGCCCGTGGCGGGATCGGTGAGCACCCGCCACAGATGGGCGAGGTTGGCACCGATGGCGGGCAGGCCAGGCAGGCCGGACTCGTCGGCGTGGGCGCCGGTGCCGATGAGAATGGCGCGTGAGCGATCCGGGTCCGGCAACCGCGTCACTGCCGATTCCCCTCCGCCTCAGGGGTGTTGAGCAGACGTTCGATATCCCGCGCGAGCGCCTGCGGGTCAACGCCCTTGGCGTCCACCTCAAGAGTGCGGCCGTCCCGCGTGCTCACCGTGATCCGCAGATCCGAGCGCCGCTGAGCAACCCAGGTGGACAGGCAGTTGGCCAACACCACCCCCATGCCACCGGACCCGACAGCCACCGCGAGCACATCCAGTGCCCCGCCCATCTCCCCCGGGGCAGGCGGGGTCTGCACTGCCCGCACCCGCCCCCGCAATCCGTCCTCATAGCGTAACCAGTCCATCAGAGACCGCAGTTGGTCCCCCGCACCTGGTACGCGTAACCACAGTTCTCCTACTTCTTCGCTCATCACCGGTCCATCCTGGCCCATGTCCCGTCCCGTCGGTCCCGGATTACGCATCACCGGCCGTGGTCCTCATCGTGCCCTGTGCTGTGATCGGCCTTCGATGCCCGAGTTGGTCAGAAGCTGTGAGGCGACGAGCTGTGCGACCTCGCTGACCAGGGGTGGATAGGGAAGCGCTTTCCGATCGAAGGTGCCGTGGCTGATCTCTTGTATCACTGCGGCGGCGTCGGCCGCGTGCCGGGTGTCCTGTCTCAACGAAGCGAGTCGCCCGCATGGCGTTGACCTGCGTGGACGGGATTGGGTGAGACGCGCGGACTCGGTTCGTTGAGACAGACAGCAAGTCTGGGACCGGTTCGATCAGCAGGCGTCCGCTGATGCGCTGTCGAGGGTTGCCAGGTCGAAGCCAGCATCGGTCAGGACTGAGGCGGCAACTCCGCGGCCGACCTGGGCGAGGCCGATGAGGAGGTCGTCGCAGTCGATGTGATCGGAGCTGTTCTGCTCGGATCGTCCCTCGGCGATAGAGATTGCCTTGCGGGAGTAGGGAGTCCAGGCAATCCGCTCGGCTGCTTGGGAGGCGCCCATGCTCAGCCGGCTTCCGACGGACTGGTGAACCGTCTCAGGAGGGACTCCAGCGGCTTGCAGGAGGCGGGTAGCACTGTTGTCTTCCGCGGTGAGCCCCCAGAGCAGATGCTCGGTGCCGATGTAGTTGTTGCGGTGCTGCACAGCTGCTCGCTTGACGTGGACCATCGCCTCGCGGAGGTCGTTGGTCATCGTCTCCGGACTGTAGCGCTTGTGCGGTGCGTGGAAGCGCTGCTGGACCGCTTGCCGGGTCACTCCCAGGGCGGTGCCGATGTCCGTCCAGGAAGAGCCGTGCATCCGGCAGTGCTCAACGTAGTCCTCGACCAAGTCGTCTGCCAGGGCCTGTAGCTGACCTGCGAGGCGTGCGGCAACCGTCAGCAGGGCGAGCCAGTCGGGCTGTTCTTGTCCGCCGGAGCGGTGTGCGGTGTCGCATCTCCTGTCGACTTCCGCGATGAGGTCGTCCAAGTCTGGAAGAGTCATGAGGCAAGTACGCCTTGACAATTCCCAATTGTCAAGGCGTACTTGCCTCCTTGTCGGTAGCTGCCCGAGCCGTCAGCTCAGATAGCCGGAGATCACGGGGACTGCGCGGACACCGGCAGGGAGGCCATTACTGACTTCGGCTCTTCAGGGTGACGTTGGGGCGTCGAGGGCGAGGCCGGTGCCCGTTATGAAGCCGTCGAGGGTGTCGGGCCGGTACTGGAGGCGTTTGAGCCGGTTGCGGACGAGGGCTTCGAGTCGGTCCAGGGCCATGACGGCGAGGTTGGCCAGGCTGCGTTTGACGTGGGCCCATACCCACTCGACGGGGTTCAGGTCGGGTGAGTAGGCAGGCAGCAGGAACACCGTCAGCCAGTCACGCTCGGCCACGAGGTCGCGCATCCTGCGGGAGACGTGGGTGTTCAGCCGGTCCCACACGAGCACGATCGGAGCCTTGACCAGCTGGTGGACTCCGTCGATCAGCGCGATGAAGTCCCGCTCGCCCATGCTGCGACGTGCTCTCCTGCCGGCGGGGTGAGTCCGAAGGCGGTGACACAGCCGGGTCCGGGAACCCGGCCTCATCGCAATCAGCCCAGCCACCGACAGCCGTCCCGAACGCCGGCCGCTGACGGTGACGACCGGAGTCACTCCGCGCCGGCCCCAAGTCCGTCCCCGGGGCGGCCGCCGGGTGAAGCCGGCTTCGTCCTCGAAGCAGACATAGCCCCGGCAGGCCGCCCGGGCCCTTTTACCTCCGCCCAGGTCACCTCCCGCCACACGCTCACGGCCTGCTCGTCGCGCTCGGCGACCCGCCGGGCGGGCACCTGCGGGGAGAGCCCGAGCCGGTGCATCAACCGGGTGGCACCCGAGACGCTGTAGGAGACGTGGAACTTCCTGCCGATCAACGTGGCCACCCTCGATGCAGTCCACACCTGGTCTTCCACCCAGCCGTGAGCGGCCGGCCCCTCTTCCAGATACGCGGCCAGCTTCTCCAGACACCGCGGGGACAGTCGGCACCGGCTCCCACTGGGACCGCGGGAGGCCAGAGCCTGTACACCACCGCCTCGCCACAACTGATGCCACTGATAAGCCGACTTCACGCTCACCCGAAGCCGCCGTGCGACTTCCGACGGCTTGACCATTTGCTCGAACAGTTCAGCCGCCTGCATCCGTACCGTCTCCCGGCGCTGACGCCCCGCAGGAGTCAGCCCGCCCCCATCCGCATATCTCACAGACCACGAATACAGCCACCCACCCACGCCCATCAGCGACTTCGCAAGGATTCACCCCAACGAGCTGAAGTCAGTAATGGTTGTCCCGTAACCGAGTTGAGCCGTCAGGGCAGGGTGCGTCGGTAACGCATTTCGGAGAGCAGCGTGTCGCCGTAGGTGTCGCTTTGGGTGGCTCCGTCGGCGGTGTAGCCGAGCGATTCATAGAAGCGGCGGGCGCGTAGGTTGTCCTGGAGTACCCAGAGCATCAACGTGTCGAACCGTTGGCCGGTGGCGTGGGAGTGCAGCGCGTTCATCAAGACGGTGCCGATGCCGTTCCCGGTGAGATCGGGGCGGATGTAGAGGGCGTAGACCTCGCCCGTTCCCGGGGGTACCTCGCCTCGGCAAGGTCCCAGACACACCCAGCCCACTGTTCCCGCATGGCCGTCGATGGCGACCAGGTTCAGCACCCTGTCTGGCGATCGCCTGAACCAGGACCTGCGTTCACGGGCATCGTCCTCGACGGTCATGCCGTCCAAGTACGGCTGCGGGACGATCCCGGCGTAGGCGGCTTGCCAGCCGCGCACCCGTATTGCGGAGACCGCGTCGATGTCGGCCTCGGCCATCTCCTGGACTCGCAACATCCCGGCACCGTAGACCACGACCTCCAACAGCCGCTCCTCCATAGCCCGCGCCTACCGAGGCCGTCCTGCGCGGAAGAGTCAGTCCGTCGCGAGCCCAGTCGCTGTTGTCCGGTCCTGGCACGGGCGGGGCGAGCTTCGAATTCAGAGCTGCTGATCCAAGAGGACGTTCATTGGGTTGAAGCCCGCGGCTCGGTAGAACGCACGAGCACCCTCGTTGAAGTACCAGACGTCCGTGACCAGGCGTCGGCAGCCTGCCGCGCGTCCGACTTCACGTACAGCTTCGAGGAGCGCCGCGCCGACACCACTACGGGCAGCATCGGGGACTACGGCGATTTGATCCAGAGACAAGATGACGTCTGAATGCTCCAGTGCATTGCCGAGCCGGTTTTTGACGCGGGCGAGGGCGTATCCGAGGGCTGCGCCTTCCGTCCCGTCGGCGAGGAGCACGGTGACTGCTGGATCGGCTATCTGAGCTCGGAAGAAGGCTTCGACGGCATCCTGTTCCGGGGAGTCACGGAACAGGTCGGGACGGTGCCTCTGGTGGAGGTCATGAACGATGTGGTTGAGGGTCGCGAGCAGAGCAACGTCGTCTGAAGAAGCGGTTCGAATCTGGACCACGTCGCTATCCTGGGCCGTAGCCCCTGCCACTGTCACACGTTTTGGAGCTTGAGGGCGAGTCTAGGGTCGACGGCATCGACGTGCCGCGCCAGCCACTTCCCGCCCCAAACCAAGCCCCTTGCACCGCCAGCATCAGCTCCTTGCCCCGTGCCAGTTCGGTGACGACGAACAGCCGCTCCCACGATCATCCCACCCGGGCAAGATCGTCCAGGGGATCCGTCGGCCGCCCGGTGTGATCGCCTCAACGGAAGCCCGCAAACCGCATGAACAGGTTCATATAGGCTGCTCGCTCCGTCTGTTGCCACCCGCATTGATCTGGGGAGTTCCCTGTGACCGTAGCGACCGAACCGGCCGTCCCGCCCGCCGACGAGACGCCGGACGAAGAGAATTTCTGGGACGAGAGGGCGTCGTCCGGCAGTGAGGTCGCAGCGGGTGCTGCAAATGCCCTGATCATGCGGGATGCCCGCGAGTTCGGGGCGTACGCGCGGACCGGCGGCTGGGCGTTCGCGCTGAAGGTCGCGCGCAGCGTACGGCCCGGCGGGCAGGCTGCGGGGGAGACTGCGAAGGTCTCCGCGAAGGAGTTCGCCGAGCTGGCCGGGTGCTCGCCGGAGCGCGTGATGCGGTTCTACAAGGCGTGGGACATGGCCGCCGACGACGGTGTCGTCCCGCAGTTCGAGGCGCTGGCCCCCGGTGAGGACGTCGAGTTGCCGGATGCCGATGTGTGGCTCTCGTACTACAGCTCCCGCAACAGCGCCACGTCCGTCCGCGGTACCGCGATCACTGCTGCGGCCGAGGCCGAGGGGATCCGGCCGACCAAGGCCCTGGAGGTCGCGGAGAACCCCACCGCGCTGCGTGCCGCGATCCTCGCCGACCCCTCTACCGCCGAGGCCGCCCGGGCCGCGCTGCTGGACCGGATCAAGGAGGACCCGGCCCTGCAGGCCGAGCTGGCCCGCGACGTTCTCCGGACCGAAGGGCTGAAGAAGGCGGTGGCCACCGAGAGCCGGGCGGCCGACCGCATCGGATACGTGCGCCAGATCGCGGAGAACGGCCAGATCAAAACCCCGGCCGGACAGACCATCGAAGCCCCCGTCGAACTGCGTGCGGAGGCCGAGCGGCACCTGTCCCTCCTCGATGAACTGGACGATGACGAAGAGGCCGGTGAGTGGGTCACCGAGGCGTACGACACGGTCAAGGGCCTCGTGGTCGAGGCCGTCGAGGCCGATCCCGAACTGCGCGTCCAGGAACGCCGCACCAAGTTCTACAGCAGTCTGCAGAAGGCGACGAAGGTGTTTGAGGAGCTGACCTTCGACGACGCCGACGACATCTACGAGGACGATATGGTCAACCGGCTGGAAGAACTCCAGCAGGCCATCGCCACCTGCATCACCGCCCTGCGCAAGGCGGCCCCCGAACGCTGAACGCGGACGTACTGGCCGCGTTGTGTCCGACGGTTGGGTGCCCTTCACGGTCACTGACGGACTCTGGACGTGTCTGGGCGCCCGGATTCTTGTGCCTGCGCAGTTGGTGAGGCCCTGCAGACGGGGGATGCTGCAGGGCCTCAGGTGGAGAACGATCGCGCGAGGCGCATAGTTCCCCGGCGTCACTTTGCTTGCCATTCTGGCGAATGGCTAACCCAGCTGGGCAGGAATGCGCTGGCCAAACGTGCTGGCGAGGCATCCAGACGCGAAAGCGCGGCCTGTAGCGGTGCGCGACGAGCCGACTGCACCGCGACGGAGGTAAAAGTGCGCCATCATGCAGGAGGGCCACGGGACGATGGCCGGCGCGTGGCCGCCGGTGGCCGAGGGGACATCGACCGTGACTGAGGCGGCGGCGACTGAAGCGACGGACGGGAAATGGCACGGGATTACGACAGTCAGCTGCTGGAGTCGGTGGCGGTACGCCGACGCAGGATGCGCGATGCCTTGCTGTTCGGCGCGCAGCGCGGGCGCCGTACGGCGGATGAGCGGCTCGGGAAGGTGTTCGCGGGGATCGCGATCACGGCCGTCCTGTGCGCGGGGTGCGTGGGATGGTCCTTCCTTCAGCACACGCTGGCGAAGCAGAAGGCCGAGCAGGACAAGCAGCAGCGCCAGGTGCAGCAGTACGAGCAGCCACCAAAGCCGAAGAAAACCTAAGTGGACACGTGTGGGATGGTCTTACAGCCTTTGCGCAAGATGCGCGGGAAGCTCCCCGTACCGGCCGGAGAGTTCCCTGAAGCAGGCTCGGGGAGGAGGGCTGCATAGCCATGTCCGATCGGCCCGAGAGCCTCAGTGCCGCGATGATAGGTTTTCGTAAGTGGTGAGCAGAGGAACGACTTCCCGGGCGCAACTGAGTCGAGTGACGTTGGTCGGCGAGCGGCGCCGGGCCGACGTCGTCCTGCTCTCTGACACGCCCATTGGACAACTGCTTCCCGATGTCCTGCAGTTGCTGGGTGACCGGCCCGCGTCCGGACCGATGGCGCGGCAGTTGATGACGTCTGACGGATCCGTTCTGCCGCACGACAGCACGCTGGCGTCGGCTGGCATTGCCGATGGTGCTGTGCTCCGGCTTGTCAGGATGCACTCTGCCCCGCCTGCCCCTGTAGTGCACGATGTCACTGATCAGGTGGCTGATGACCTCGACCTGCGGGCGTGGCGCTGGCGCCCCGCTGCCCGCCGGGCCAGTGCGGGGGTGGCCACTGTCGCGTTCGCGGTGGTTGCCGCGCTGCTGGCCCGTCGTGAGTTCGCGCTCGGCGCCTTGGCCGGTGGCCTTGGTGCTGTCACGGTGGTGCTTCTGGTGACCGGTGCGCTCGTTGCCAGGGTCGGACGGGGAAACCGGGGCTTGGCGACGGCCCTCCTGCTCGCCTCCGGTGGGCTTGGTGTTCTCACCGCATGGACGGCTGCTGACGCGTATCTCTGGCCGGCCACGGCGCGGCTGGCTGCAGTCGCGGGTGTGCTGGTCGTGACGTTTGTGTCTCTCGGTTACTTCTCGCCGCTCGGCAAGGGCGGGTTCGTTGGTGCCCTGACGACCGCCACGATCGCCGTCGTGTGGGAGGCGGTTGCCGCCGTTCAGAGTGATCCGGCCCGGCTCGGCGCCGTCATGGCTGTCTTTTCTCTGGTGCTGCTTGGTGTGCTGCCTCGGCTCGCCCTGATGGCGTCGGGGCTCACGGCGCTCGATGACCGCCGCTCGGGCGGTGTCTCTGTCAGCCGTCACCAGGTCGGTACCGCGCTTGCGGCGACGCACCGCGGTCTTGCACTCTCGACGATTGTCACTGCGGTCTCGTCAGTCTCCGCCGGCTGGCTGCTCACCTTGGCTCAGAAGCCGACCGTGTGGACTGTGATGCTGGCGTCGCTGGTCGTCGTGGTGATGGTGTCGAGGGCGCGGGCTTTCCCCCTGGTCGCTGAGGTCGTCGCGCTCTGGGTCGCCGCGTCGTGTCTCGTCGTGCGCCTTGCCGTGGTCTGGATGGAGCGTGCAGGGGGTGCGGGGCCGCTTGTCGTGCTGTGCGTGGCTGCGGCGTTGCCACTGCTGGTATTGGCCGTGCAGGTGCCCGAGCACGTGCAGGTGCGCCTGCGGCGCGTGGCCGATCTGGTCGAGTCCATCGGCATGGTGGGGCTCTTCCCGCTCGCCTTCGGTGTGTTCGGTGTGTACGGGCAGTTGCTCAACCAGTTCTGAGTCGATATGCAGGTGCTCCGGACGGGGCGGCAAGGTGGGGTGAAGGGCAGGCATGCCAAGCGGAGACGGCTGGCAGGGGGAAGTGCTGCGCGACCTGAGGGGCGGTGCCCAGGAAGGTGCGGGCCCCGGCACGCAGGCGTACCGCGCTTCCGCGCCGAACCCGGGCTTGCCTCCGCAGAACGCCCAGATGCCGAATGACGCTGCCCATGGAAGTGGTGCGCCCCAGCAGGTCGGCTACCCGTACCCAGGGCAAGAGCAGCAGGCCCCGGGAGCCCCACCACAACCTCAAAGCGCCCCTGCCTCCCGCCCCGTGGTGGAGGAGGGCCTGGCCGGCGCGGTACGCCTCAAGCCGCAGCACGGCGAGTCCTTCGCCGCGCGGGCCGGACGTGCCCTGCGACGCACCCTCTCCTCGTCAGCCGCACACGAGGTCGCCGAGCTCACCAGGACCGCCGCGGTGCTTCAGCGGCCTGTGACGACCGGTCGGCAGATTTGCGTGACGTCCATCCGGGGCGGTTCCGGCAAGTCGACCGTCGCCGCGCTGCTCGGTACGACGTTCGCGCATTACCGCCAGGACCCAGTCCTCTTCTTGGAGGCCGATCCGGCACTGGGCTCGCTGCCGCAACGTCTGGGTGCCCAGACGCTGCGCTGGACCACCAGCGAGGTCGCCGACATCGTCAAGCCCGACATGTCGCTGCTGGACGTGACCGGCTATCTCGTCCAACTGCCCAACAACGCCTGGCTGCTGCCGGCGAGCCAGGGGCAGATCGGCGCGATGCTGGACAGCCAGGCGTACGAGCGGGCCGTGGTGGCGCTGCGACGCTACTTCGGTGTGATGGTCATCGACTGCGAGACGCTGCCCGCCGAAGTCGCCCGGGTCGCCCTCGCCGCCGCCCACGGCCGCATTCTGACCACACCGGCCACGCCGGAGGGCATCGCCAGCACGTACGCGGTCCTCCAGTGGATGCAGAAGCTGCCCCGCCACGTCATCGCCGGCACGGTCGTCGTGCTCACCGCATTGATGCCACGCCCCGGACTCGACCTCGACGAGGCCGCGCAACAGCTCAGGTCCACCGGAGTCAGCGTTCAGGTTCTGCCGTTCGACCGGCACTTGGCGGCCGGCGGGCCGGTACATACCGAATTGCTCGCTCCGCCGACCAGACAAGCCGCCACGCGCATCGCCGCGGACGTCTTCAACCTCTCCCAACAGCGTCACTGACCGATGCCGTGCCCCACCGTGAATGACGGACGACGACGATGAGTACCCGACTGATCCACCGCCCGGCCAGGACCACCCGGCCCCCGGCCGCCTCCCAGGCGCGCATCATCGAGGCCCCGCCCAACCTTCCCGAGGGCAAGGCGGGCAACATCGCGATGTCGCTGCTGCCCATCGCCGGTGTCATGTCGTCGGTGGTCATGATGACGGTGGTGCGCAACAGCCAATTCGCGGGGCTCGGCGCGATCATCCTCGTTGTCACCGTCATCGGGTCCGTCGCTCTGGTGTTCTCGCAGCGCGGCAAGGCACAGCGCACCCGGCGCACCCAGCGCGAGGCGTACCTCGCCTACCTGGAGGACCTGCGCGAGGAGCTCTCCACCGACGAGCGCGGGCGCCGCGAGCGCGCCGAGGTCCTCAACCCGCCACCGCCCGCCCTCTACGACATCGTGCGTGACCCGGCGCGGCTGTGGGAGCGCCGCCGCACCGACGGCGACTTCCTGCGCGTACGGGTGGGCACCGGCGAGATGCCGGTGCGCGATATGCAGGTCGCCCAGCAGGGCTCGTCGGTCCTCACCCCGCCCGACCGGTTCATGCTCAACGAGGCATCGGCGCTGATGGGCCGCTTCCGCACCGGCACCGATCTGCCGCTGACCGTTCCGCTCGACCGCGTCGGCAACGTCAGCGTCATCGGACCCCGCGAAGACTGCCTGCGCGTCGCACGCGCCCTGCTCGTCCAAGCCGCCGCGATGCACGCCCCTGATGATGTGGCCATGGCGCTTGCGGTGCCCGGCGAACGGCTCGCCGACTGGGAGTGGGTCAAGTGGCTGCCGCATCTGCTGGACACCGAGCAGCTCGACGGCCCGGTCGCCGCCCGCCGAATAGCACCCTCCGCGGTCCAGCTGGCCCGGCAGCTCGGCCCGGAACTGCGCCGTCGTGCCTCCTATGCCGCCGAGGTGCGCCGTGGCCTGTCAGGCAACGACGCCCTGTCGATGACGTCCCGGCTGCTGGTCGTCGCCGACGGACATGGCCAGGACGCCGTCGACCTGCCGCGTCCCGACGAGGCGGTCGGCCTGCGCGAGATGGGCGTCACCGTCCTGCACCTGCTGGAGCAACGGGTGCAGGAGCCGGGGCATGCCGAGGTCCGAATTACCGTCGACGGCGACCAGGTGGTCATCGAGGACCTGCGCGGGTCCGAGCCGATCGGCGCCCACGGCACCGCGGACGACGTCACCATCCCCTTCGCCGAGGGCCTGGCCCGGATGCTGGCGCCGCTGCGCCTGTCCGCTGAATCGCTCGCCGACGCCCCTCTGACCGGCCCCATCGACTTCGCCGACCTCCTCGGCATCGACGACATGGCACGTCTCGACCTCACGCACCTGTGGGCGCCGAGAGGCGAGCGTGCCTTCCTGCGCGTGCCGATCGGCCTCAACGACGCGCACGAACCGGTGTTGTTGGACCTGAAGGAGTCCTCCGAGCTCGGCATGGGCCCGCACGGCCTGTGCGTCGGCGCCACCGGCTCCGGCAAGTCCGAACTCCTGCGCACCATCGTCCTCGCCCTGGCGGCCACGCACCCGCCCGAAGACCTCTCCCTCGTCCTCGTCGACTACAAGGGCGGTGCGACCTTCGCGCCGTTCGCGGACCTGCCACACGTCGCCGGCGTGATCACCAACCTGGAGAACCAGGCGGGCCTGGTCGAGCGGGTCCACGCCTCCCTCGCCGGCGAGGTCAAGCGCCGCCAGCAGGTCCTCAAGGATGCGGGCAACGTCGCCGACATCGGCGACTACGCAGCCCTGCGCGCCCACGGGCGGCCCGACCTGGAGGCGCTGCCGCATCTCTTCGTCGTCATCGACGAGTTCGGTGAACTGCTCACCGCCAAGCCGGACTTCATCGACCTTTTCCTGTCTATCGGCCGCATCGGCCGCTCCATCGGTGTCCACCTGCTGCTGTCCAGCCAACGCATCGAGGGCGGCCACCTCAAGGGCCTGGACACCTACCTCTCCTACCGGCTCGGCCTGCGCACCTTCTCCGCCGACGAATCCCGCACCGTCCTGGACACCACCGACGCCTTCCACCTGCCGCCGATTCCCGGCTTCGGCTACCTCAAGGTCGACACCAGCCACTACGACCGCTTCAAGGCAAGCTACGTCTCAGGCCCCTACCGCGGCCCCGTACAACGCGACGAGGACACAGACACCGGCCCTCTCGCCCTCCCCTACGACACCTTCAACACCACCACAGCCGACCCCCAGGGTGCGGACGCGGCCGAGCCGGCTATGCGGCGCCGCGAGAGCGGCCCGACCGAACTGGCCGTCATGGTCGAGCAACTGGCCAACGCCTCCGGCGCGGTGCGTCGCATCTGGCTACCCCCGCTGCCCGACGCGCTCACCCTGGACAAGGTCGCCGGCCCCCTGGACGTCGGCTTCCGCGGCACGCAGCTCACCCGGCGCCGCGGCCCGCTCGAAGTCCCGCTCGGCCTGCTGGACGACCCCACCCGACAGTGGCAGGGCTCGTGGTACCTGGACCTCACGGTGGCCGGCGGCCACGCCGCCGTCATCGGCGGCCCCCAGTCCGGCAAGACCACCCTCCTGCGTACCGTCGTCTTCTCCCTCGCCCTCACCCACACTCCACGCGAGGTCGGCGTCTACGGCCTCGATCTGGTCGGCGGCGGCCTGGCAGCATTGTCGGGCCTGCCGCACGTCGGCGGCATCGCCGGCCGCGCCGACCGCGAACGCGCCGCCCGCACCGTCGAAGAAGTACGCACCATGCTCGCGGCCCGCGAGGATCTCTTCCGCGAACACGGCATCGACTCGCTCGCCCAGCTGCGCGACCTGCATGCCTCGGGCCGGCTGCCGCAGCTGGCCTCCGCCGAGATCGTGCTCGTCATCGACGGCTTCGGCGCGCTGCGCGACGACTTCGAGGAGCTCGATGACGACGTCACCGACATCCTCAAGCGTGGCGGGGGCTACGGCATCCACGTGGTGGCGGGCATGCTCCGCTGGAACGACGCGCGCATCGCCGTCCAGTCGAACTTCGGCACCCGCGTCGAACTACGTCTGAACGACCCCAGCGAATCCAGCATCGATCACAAACTGGCCGCCACCCTCTCGCCCGACGAGCCCGGACGCGTCCTGACCAGCGGCAAGCTCTTCGCCCAGGTCGCACTGCCCCGCACCGACGGACTTGCCGACACCATGGACCTGGGCGCGGTCTTGGAGCGGATGGCCCGGACGATCCGGGCCACCTGGAGTGGCGAGGTCGCCCAGCCGGTGCGCGTGCTGCCGCACATCCTTGAGGCCCACCTCCTGCCGGGGCCGGTCGCCGAACCCCAACGGGTTCCGATCGGCCTGGACCAAACGGCGCTTCAGCCTGTTCTGCTCGACCTGTTCCAGCATGACCAGCATCTGCTGATCATGGGCGACAGCGAGTGCGGTAAGACGAATCTGCTGAAGACCATCGCGAGCGGTCTTATCGAGCGGTACAGGGAGGACGAACTGGTCTTCGCCATCATGGACCCCCGCCGAAGTCTGCGAGGCGCGATTCCCGAGGAGTTCAACGGCGGCTACGCGTACAACGCCAAGATGTGCGCGGGACTGGCCAACGGCGTCGCCGGCGTACTGGAGAAGCGCCTGCCCGACGACAAAGCGCCCCTTCAAGACCTGGAGCCTGGCAGCTGGGGCGGCGGCCCGCGCATCGTGGTCCTCATCGACGACTACGACGTCCTGACCACCGCCGGCCAGGAACCACTCGCCCCGTTCCTGCCCCACATCCCCTCCGCAGTGGACATCGGCCTCCACTTCATCCTCACCCGCCGCGTCGCAGGCGCCTCCCGCGGCCTCTACGAACCCCTCGTACAGGGCCTACGCGAATCCGGATCCTCCGCCCTCGTCCTGTCAGGCGACCGCAGCGAAGGCCAACTGTTCCCCGGCGTCTACGCCTCCCCACAGCCACCCGGCCGCGGTGTCCTCATCCGAAGAAGCCACTCCAACCGCCTGATCCAAACCGTGTACGCCCCCTCGTAACAACGAGACACCGGCAGCCCTGCCACCAACGATGAAGGACCAGACGACCCATGACCAAGGACGTCATCGCCCTCACCCCGCGCATGCCCGACCCGGGAGCCATGCTCGCCAGCCTCTTCGCCGGGGGCCCGGACAAACTGGTGGACACAATGGGGGAGGGCGCCGTCGTGCGACTGTGCGATAGCGAGGGCCGGCCTTTGGTATCCGTCGAGGCACCGCTGCTCGTGCAGGTCCCGGGTGAGGCGGAGAGACTGCTGGGGGCTACCCCGCCGCCGATTCCGTACTGGTGGACCGAAGCCCGCTCCACCACCGGCGTCGAAGAGGCCGAGCAGCTCGCGGGCACCTTCGCAGCCCGGCTGGCCGCCTTGGCCGACGGCTCCGCCTGGCCCCCCGAGGCCGCCCGTTCCCTGGCCGTGGTCAAGACCGACGGCGTGAGTGTCGCGCCCGAGCCGGCCGCAGCGCAGCCAGCCGTCGACGTTCTCACCGACAAGGTCGCCGTCGTCATCCAGGACCGCCCGGTGGTCGCCATGACCGCCTGGCTCTCCGACGCCCTCCGGACCGCCGCCACCACCGACCTCGGCCTCCAAGTCGTCACCCCACCGGGAACCACGCTCTCCCCGGCCGCCCGTCACAGCCTCAGCAACTGGCCCTCCCGCTGGGTCGTACGCGACGAACGCGATGGCTACTACGACGGGCTGACCGGAGCCGTACTGCGCTGGCAGGACGGCATGTTCGCCCCCGTACCGTCGGCCGAGGCGACCGCTGACGACCCGCGCACCCCGGTGGCGGCCTCCTACAAGGAGGTCACGGTTACCGGCGAGCGTCAGCTGGCCATCACGTTCCGCACTGTCCACCCCGCCAACGAGGGCTTGGTGCTCGGCGGCGCGCTGGAGTCGGTATGGCGCGAACTGGCCGGCGCGCCCCCGGCCGGGTGGGGAACTGCGGAACCGGCCAATCTTCCGTGGTCGCCGCGCCAGATCACCGATCTCGCCCGCGAGCGAGCGCCGGAGCCGACCTGGGCCGTGGTGGTCGGCAGCCCGGACCGGCCGGGCCTTGCCACGGTCCGTGTCAGCCGCGCGAAGGCGGGTGTGGAGGAAGACGTCACGCTGATGTTCGGCTACGGCTCCAACGAGGAGCCGCCGGTGGGCGCTCTGCCCAAGGTGGCGGAGCTGCTGGCCACCCGGCACCGCCTGCAGTCGATGCTCGTCCAGCTCCGCAAAGCCCGCCGCGACCTGGCGGTGCCGCCCCGTTTCGAGGGCCCGGGCGTCCCGGTTGCTTTCGTGCTCGGCGCGGAGGAAGTCCGCCAGATGCCCGACGACCGCGCCCGGCGCACTCCGCTGTCCCAGCAGCCCGTCTCCCTCGGTCCGAAGTCTCGCCCTGCGATGTACTACCCGTTGCCAGGCGACCCGTCGGACCTGTCGGGCTGGCAGGACTTCGAGCGCCTGATGCGGCATCTCAAGGGCGAGTGAGGCCCCTGGAGCGGTGCGATCGTCTATCGGGCTGAGCTGTTGTCACACCTTCGCCATAGCATGGTCTTTACGGATTGCAGCAATGACAGCCCTGTTGATAGGCATGTCCGCACATACGATCGTCAAGCCCTTGGGGGGAGTCCGATGAAGTTCGACATGGGAGCGCAGACGCTCTCGACCTTGAGGTCGCAGTCGCAGGGATCGAGCACGGAACTGGGGACGTTGATCCACCAGCTCGTTCAGGCGGCCCAGCCGTTGGAGGGCAAGTTCAACGGCGCGGGCAAGGTGGCCTTCGACTCGTTCAAGTCGCACGCGGACGAGATCACCGCGGAGCTGAACAGTGCGCTGGCCGCGATCGTGGGCGGTCAGTCGGGCATGGAGTCGGCCTTCAGCACCGGTGTCCAGGAGCAGGCCGACAACGCCCGGTCGCAGATGTCGGCGGCGAACTTCGACGCCGCCCGCTTCTCGGGCCGCTGACAGCCCGGTTACGCAAGAAGTACTTCAGACCCCAGGGGGAGGATTGTGATGGCTGCTGGCATGGATCGTCGCTCGTATGACTCGGGCGCGTCGGCGGAAGCACAGGGCAACGTCCAGGCGGTGATCGCGCGCCTGGAGCAGGTGATCGCAGCGCGTGACGCGCAGGTGAAGCAGGCGATGGCGGACTTCACGGCCGACGGTGTCGCCGAGGAGTACCACGGCAAGGAAATGCGCTGGAACCGCGCCTCGCAGGAGGTCAAGAACATCATCCACCTGCTGAAGACCACGCTGGAGAAGAACGACGCCACCGCGCACCAGACGCTCGCTCGTGCGAAGAGCGCGGTCGACAACATCGGCTGAACCACCCCGGCGCAGCGGCCGGAGGAGTGATCCTCCGCAGTGCGCCCACGCGTTGCTGGCCGCAGGAGGCGGCGGCGCAGCGCGGGGCGTGGTGGCGGTGATGGTGTAGAGAGAGGAATGCGGGCGTTCATGGCGTCGTGGAACATTCAGCCGCAGGGAGTGCAGGGCCAGTTGAAGGTCGTCGGCACGCATGCCGAGGATCTGGGTGACGCCTTGAGCACGCTGCTCGCGGACCTGAAAGAGGCGGCTGGGGCGGCGGGTACGGCTGTGCTGGGCTCGCAGGCAGCCAGGCTGCCGCAGGGGCCCGTGATGCCGGGACCCACGCTGAAGGGGCCGACGGGCGCGTCGGTGTTGTCGCAGACGTCGTCGGGGCCGGTCGCCGCGGCACTGGTCGCGTACGCAGCGGGCCGCAGCAAGGATTTCGAGGCGATGGCCGATCGTTGCCAGGCCGCCGTCCTGGGCGCGGCCAAAGCCACCAATGAGTACGTCCAGGGCGATCTGGAGGCGGCGAAGAACGCCCAGAGCGCCGCTCGGAACGTGCAGCTGGATGTGCTCAAGGACGTCGGGGGGAAGCAGAGATGAACGACGCGCCTGTCGATCCGTTTGAGGTGCCGGTCTACACCGGCGATCTGGACCTTCTCGAAGCCAAGGTGAAGGCGCTGTCCCACGGCGGCCCCAAGATCGAGACTGCCGGCTCGGATGTCCACAAGTCCTTCGGTGGTCTGTCCGCCTTCTACAAGGCGCCCGAGGCGGAGCAGCTGTTCGGCGTCACCAAACCTGTGGCGGACAAGGCCCGCGAGGTCGGCCACGATGCGCGCGTCATCGCTGGTGCCCTGGGCACCTACACCCGTGAGATCCGGCCGCTGGTCAAGCAGCTCCAGCAACTCAAACAGGACGCCGCCGACTTCCGCCACAAAGTCGACTCCAGCGACGACGACTGGTGTGAAGATGGCGACCTGACCGACGAGAACCTCGCCCGGCGCAACAAGATCGCCGAGGTCTGGGCTGCATTCCAAGCAGCTGAACGCGACTGCCACGCCAAGATCGTCGGCCTGGTCGGCGGCCCGGCACTCCACGCCATCGACGCCTCCCACAAGAACGGCTACGGATACGACGCCGAAACCCTCAAACAGTCCAAGAGCCTGCCCTGGGGCGACGCGGTCGAGGAATCCGCTCCGTGGTGGAAGGTCTGGGTCCACGCTTACGACTTCGGCAAGGGCATCATCATCGACGGCGGGGGTAGTGGCATCAAGGCCCTGCTCACCCTGGTCGGCGTCGAAGGTGGTGACGCCGCCAAACAGGCATGGCTCGGCCTGGCCAAGCTCACCACCACAACTTCGCTCATCATGGCCTTCCCCGGTCTGGCCCCCGCGTACGCGATGACGCCGCGGCGCATGCTCCCCTCCTGGTTCCGGGACTCGCGTACCGCAATGCTGGAGACCGGCAAGGCGTTCGTGGCCTGGGACCAGTGGGAATCCAACGGCTCCCGGGCAGCCGGCGCGGTCACCTTCAACGTCGTCACCGCGATCATCACCCGTGGCGGCGGCGCCGTCGTGGAGGGCGCGAGCAAGGCCGGCGTGGCGGTCAGAGCCCTGTCGGTGGCCGGGAAGGTGGGCGAGGTCATCGACCCGATGACCTACGTCTTCAAGGGCGCAGGCGCCGGCATCTCCAAGATCGGCGACATGATGGCCCACTTCAAGAACGCCGGCCACCTCCAAGTTCCGAAGATCTCCGAAGGCGCCTACAGCCTGCCCGAAGGCGCCGCCAAGCTGCCCGACGGCACGATCCAGCTGCCCAAGGACGCCGCCATCCCGGAAGGGGCAAACAAACTCCCGGACGGCAGAATCAAGCTGCCCGAAGGGACGGTTGAACTCCCGCCGAACACGGTGAAGGACCCGGCCACCGGGAAGTACATGAGCGGTAGAGGCGACCTCTACAACCAGGACGGCAGCCTCTTCCAGAAGGCCGTAGACGCCCCCAAGGAACAGACCACCACACCTACCACGGGCGCGGACAACCCGCGGACCGAGACCCCGGTTCGCCAAGAGCAGCCAGTCGTGGCCGGCGTCGGCGGACGCGGCGACGACATCACACGCATCGGCTCGGACCTCTCCGACCCGGTGCGCACTGGCGACAACCCAGGCCACGCCAGCACGGGCCCAGGAGACAACGCCACCATGGGCCGCGCCGGCGACCATGGTGCCCCGGGCGGGAACGTGGGCAACCACATGCCAACCAACAGCCACACCCCGGGCACCAGCGGGCTGGGCGACTCCACGAGCAGCGCTAGCCACACCACTGAATCGGGCGCCACGGGCAGCGGCGGACACGGATCCGGCGATGGACCTTCCATCCCGCACCAGGGTGAAGGCCCCATCGACACCGGCGGCGGACACGACCTGCCCGGCAATGGTGGCGGGGAAGACCTGGGGCACTTCGGCGACGAGCCGGTTCTGCACGAGCCTGAGAGCCCGACCCTCCCTGGTGGGTCCGAGCCCAGGCCGGATGGTGCCCGGTACATCGAAGAACCGGACGAGTCAGCCGCCCCGGCAGCGCGGTTCTACGACGAGATCCGCGCCAATCCGGATTCCCTGGACCTCCGGGCGATCTCCGACAACACAGGCATCAACCCGGACGTGCTGGCGCGCGTCAGGGATCATTTCTTCCTCACCGAGCACGCGGTGGCTGAGGGGCCGGGTGTTGTACGCCAGGGGTACTTCACTCCGCGAAAGGACATCGCCGACATCGTGCAGGCAGCCTCCGATCACACACTGGTCGGCAACGAAGCAATCAAGTTCGAGCGCTTCATCGCGCATGAATACGTCGAGAGCCACCTGATAGAGGCGGGCGTTCCCTACGTCCGGGACCACCCGGAACTCTGGGAGCCCTACGCCAATGAGAACGAGTCCGGGTACTATCATGTCTGGCCCGAAAGGGCGGCGGATGCCGGTGCACATGATTTGGCTGCGAGTGAGCGCCGCGGCGGGTTCAATCACTGGGCCGGATTCGGCCTCGATGTTCCCTTGGTGCAGCTTTCACCTAATCTCGCCAATATCGATGAAGTGATGGCAGCTCTCTTCAAGGAGCTGCGTTCGAAGGGAATTGACCTGAAGTGACTGACTCGCCGGCGTCCGTCATGTTGAACCGGCTCCGCGGCGTGGAGTGGATCAGCGACTGGGACTACGCCATGAGGCATGTGATGTCGCGGCGTCTTCTGATGCGGGAGTATCTGAGGCGGGCAGCACTGTGGGCCCAGGCGTACTCCGCTGAGAATGAGTGGCCCTTCTTCGACGTCACGGAGCACATCAACCCTGAATTTCGGCTTTCCCCGGAAATCGCTGCGGAACTCGACGAATTCCTGGGAACTGTCCCGGAGTGGTTCCTGAGGAACACGTGCGCGGGCGCTGTGCGCATGGCGGAACTTCGCGTTCAGGATCAGGCAGGGCTTCCCGACCTCCCCGACCTCTACGAGCCGCTCGTACTCTTCTATGAGCGGGGTGGCGAGTTTGTGTACGACAACGGCGGCGGCCTCGATCTGACCGGTGTGTCGTTCCGGCCCAAGGGCCTGCAACACAATCTCGGCAGCACTGCCCTCGTGGCGCTCCGCAGTGACGTACTTGATGCCCTGGACGCCAAGGGGCGCATCTCTTTCTACGCTACGGCCGATGGCGGGGGCCCCGTGCTCAGGCGCCGCCTGCTGCCGGGTGGCGAGCGGCACGACGAGGCGTTCGGCCAGGACATGCGCTGGGAACCGACGGACCGTCTCCCCGCCTCCGAGGAGGAAGCAAAGGAGGCTGGCTGGATGCAGATCGGCGACAGCGAGGCGGCCCAGCTGATCGAGGCGGCTGTGATCGGCATTCCCCGTTGACCGGATCACCGGGGGCCAGTGGGCCGCCCGTGGCCGGTTCCTTGGGAACGGCTGCAGCCGTTCTTGTCGGCCAGCAACGAGAGTTGCGGCCGGGGCGGGGCCACCGGCACCGAATCGGCGCCGACATCCCTCGGCGCCGGGACGACGTTCGTTATGAGGCTTGACGACGGCTCGTTTGTCTATCCCCTATGTGTGTGGAGGGTTTTGTTAAGCAGCTTGGGGCTGCTGTTCTCTGATGTGGTGTCGGTTCTCGTAGTCGATGGGTGACAGCCAGTCGCATGCCGAGTGCCTGCGGCGTGGGTTGTACCAGTTGGTGATCCAGGTCGCGATTTTGATGCGGGCCTCGGCCCGGGTGTGGAAGCGGTGGCGGTGGATGTACTCGACCTTCAGCGTCGAGTTCGTCGCCTCGGCGACCGCGTTGTCCAGAGCCGACCCGACGCGGCCCATGGACTGCACCACGCCCAGCCGGTCGCAGGCGTCGCCGAAGATCTTGGACGTATATTCGCTGCCGCGGTCGGTGTTAAATACGACGCCGGCCACGTCACCGCCGCGGGTCACGGCGGCCATGTTCAAGGCGCCGACGACGAGTTCGGTGTCGTGGTGGGCGTCCATCGCGTAGCCGAGCAGACGGCGCGAGTGCAGGTCGATGACGGTGGCGAGGTAGAACTTGCCCTCATCGGTGGTGATCTCGGTCATGTCCCCGCACCAAGCGACATCCGGTGCCGGAGCGGTGAACTTCCGCTGGACCAGGTCCGGGGCGACGGGCCGTTTGCCCTGCCGGGTCAGCGACCGCCTCCGCGTCTTGACGCGGCCGGCCAGGCCGAGCTCGGCCATGATCTTGGCGATCGTGTTCTTCGAGACTCGCCAACCATGTTCGCGCAGCTCGATGTGGACCCGCGGGGAGCCGTAAGTGCGGCCCGAGGCGTCGAAGACCTCTTTCACCGCCAGGGCGAGATCGGCACGACGCTCATCACGCCGGGTCGGCGGGCGCCCCAGCCACTTGTAGAACCAGGACTGCGAGACCTCAAGAGCCCGGCAGGAGACGGCGTGCGGTACTCGGTGGCTGGTCCTCTGGTCGGCGATGAAGTCCGCAACTGTCACTTCGTCGCCTCCTTGACCCACAGGACCACTGATCGCTTGAGGACATCACGTTCCATCCGAAGCTCGTGAATCTCCTTGCGCAGCCGCGCGAGTTCGGCCCTCTCGTCCGGGTCCAGGCCGGCCCTGGTGGCCTCCTTCTCCCGGGAGATCCAGGTAGCCAGCGTGCCCTCGTTGATCCCCAGGTCGCGCGCAACCTGCGCGACCGGCTTGCCTGTCTCACGGACGATCCGGACCGCCCCGGCCCGAAACTCCGCGTCGTACCTCTTGCGTATCTCTGCCACCAAACTTCCTCATAGCGGATCTCCACACTACGAGGGGAGGGACACCGAAGCCCTCAGGATTTGGTGAAGTGACGGACCTTCCGGGCTGTAATGCCCGGAATACTCAGGTTCCTTGATGATCTGAGTAATGGTCGGAGACTACATGAGGCGTGGGTCCCCATCGCATCATGGGGCGGTTGTCGAGGGTGAAGCGGGGCCAGTCGGGGCCCGGGTCGAGGTCGTGGACGAAGCGCACCCAGGCGCTGTGGATCGCATCCGCGAGCGACTGCGGGGGGTTGGGGCCGGTGACCTCGATGACGCCTTCAGCGTCCAGCAGGTCGAAGGCGAACGGCAGGTCCAGCCAGTGGAAGGCCAGCCCAGGGGCGGGGGATTCCTCGGACGACCAGTCGAACTGGTAGAGCCAGGTGGGCAGTCCGTGCCGGGCGCGGGCCTCGGCGATGGCCAGACCGGGACGGCGGAAGAGCAGGTCGGTCAGGGACGGGGTGTCCGGCGGCCGGGGAACAGGGAGGAAGTCGAACTCGTCGCGGGTGAAGCCGAGGAGGAGTGGGTGCGCTGGCCACGCGTCGGTGAGCGCGTCCAGGACCGGCACCGGGACCAGCTGCCCGTCGGCGAAGGGGGCGAGGCGGAGCGCGTGGGTTCCCGGGCCGTCCAGGTCCGGTTCGGGGGCACAGAGGGCATCCTGGTGATCCAGCAGTTGCTGGTCGCTCAGGTCGCGGAGGGCGGCAGCGGTGGCCGGGACACCGGTACGCCGAGTGAAGAGCTCGGCCACGGCCCGTCCCTCGGAGCTGTCCTGATGGAGCATCACCGCGCCGGAGGCCGAGATCGCCGCCCGGAAGAGTCCCCCGGCGGACGGGGTGGCGAGGAGGGTCTGCACTGCGCTGCCGCCTACCGACTGCCCGCCGACGGTGACCTTGGCTGGGTCACCGCCGAAGGCCGCGATGTTCTCCTGCACCCAGCGCAGGGCGGCGATCCAGTCCCGCACCCCCCGGTTGTCCGGGGCGTCCTCGAGGCGCAGGAACCCTTCGATGCCGAGGCGGTACCCGATGGATACGAGGATCACGCCATCCCGGTTGAAGGTGCGGCCGTCGTACCAGGGGCTCGCGGCCGACCCTGCGACGTAGCCGCCGCCGTGTATCCAGACCAGGACCGGGAGCCCGGCATCCGGGGAGGGGTCCGGGGTGAAGACGTTGAGGTTGAGCGTCCCCTTACCGGAGATGGTCGGCTCCGGTATCAGGGTGGCCTCGGAAGCGCGGCGCTGGGCGGTGGGTCCGTAGACCGTTGCGTCCCGCGGCTCCCGCCAGGGGTCGGGCGGTTCGGGTGCGGCGAAGCGGAGCCGGCCAACCGGCGGCTTGGCGTACGGGATTCCGAGGAAGCGCACGCTGTGCGTGCGACGCTCGCCCCGGACCGGTCCTCGGGTGGTGTCGACGTCGATGTTCCGGGGGGCGGCGGATGTGCTCATGGCCCGTTGCTCCTACTCCAGTGCGGTTGTTCTACAAGCTGTGTGAAGCTGTGTCGCGTTCGGCGGGCTACTTGACGCTCTCGATGGGCTTGATGGCGACGGCACTGGGCATGACCACAATCATCACGCACCCCAACAGCACGCGGTAGCCCAGAACCTTGTTCGTGCAGTGTGCGAAGGAGTCGGTGCTCGCTGCGCCGATGATCGGGCCCAGCGCCTGCGGGATGTTGGTGGCGATGTTGAGGATGCCGAGGTCCTTTTGGCGTCCGCGCTGGCCGACAGCACCAGGCCGGACCTGTTAGAGGCCGCACTTGCTTTGTTTATCGCCGGTGTGGCCCCGGGCGTGGGCGGCTTCCAGGCCGTCCATGGTGCGCTCGGACATCGAGGCTCAAACTCGGCGACGGCGCCCAGGATCCGGAAGAGCATCCGGCTGATGGTGGTGGAGGCGTCGACGCCCTGGTCGAGCACGACCAGGCCGACGCCCTCGGACTTCACGCGCGTGGACAGTTCGATCAGGTTCTCCAGTGAACTGCTGAGATGGTCGAACTTGGTGACCACGAGCTGGTCGCTGCGCCGGCGGCCATGAGGGCCTTGCCGAGCTCGGGCCCGCGGGCGAGGTTGCCGGACGCCTTGTGGATGAAGACCTTCTCGCAGCCCATCACGCGGAGCGCGTCCTGCTTGGCTCTGGGGTGCTGGCCCGGGCGACGCCGATTCTCATCCCTCTGGCTGTATCGCCAACGGGGTAAGGCATGGCCAAGGCGCGTACTCGGGAAGCGTTGCATCCCCGCCCTGGTGGACCTTCAAGAACATCTACTTGTAACGCGAACGATCGTTTGTGATCGTCTACCAAGGACGAGCCGGCGAACCGTCAGCATCCAGTCCGAAACGTCGCAATCGTTCCCCACCCTCGGCGTCCCCAGCCCGCTCGCGCAGCTGCGCCAGATCGTGCAGGGCCCGAGAGATCCCGGCGTCGGCGGCCCGCCGGTACAGCCGCTCCGCACCCTCGGCGTCCCCGGCCCGTTCGCGCCGCCAAGCCAGCGCCCATAGGGCCGAGGGGTTCCCGGCGTCGGCGGCCCGCCGGGCGAGCCGCTCCGCGCCCTCGGCGTCCCCGGCCCACACTCGCAGCCGCGCCAGCTCGCCCAGGGGCGAGGGGTTCCCGGCGTCGGCGGCCTGCCGGGCGAGTCGCTCCGCGCCCTCGGCGTCTCCGGCGTCGGCGGTCCGCCGGAACAGGTCTGCCGCGATGCGGTACCGGCCCCGGGAATGGGCCTGCTCTGCCAGTTCGGTCAGATCTGCTGTGGTTGCCGCGTGGTCGCGGGCCGCGGTCCAGAAGGATTCCGGCGGGGCCGTGCAGCGGCGGGTGGTGCGGGCGTGGTGGTCGAGGTAGTCGCTGAGACGATAAACGCCCGGAAGGGCGCCCATGCCGTCCGGGTTGGAAACGGGTTCCAGGGCCGCGGCCACGCCCTTGATCGTCTCCCGGGCATAGTCGAGGGCGTGGGTGAACCAGGTGTCGGGGTCGGCGGCTGCGCGCTGTTGCTCGGTCAGGTAGCCGGGGGCGGCGGCCTTGAGGAGTGCGGCTGATAGGGGTGAGGTGTGGCCGAGGCGGCTGGCGTCCATGGCGGCGGTGATGACGGCGCTCCCGTATGGGCCGTGGGGTGCGGTGGCCTGCTCGTAGTGGTCGACCAGTTGCGGGCCTGCCGCGAGGGTTTGGGTGACCCTCCCGCCGGTGCTGGTGCGCACGGCCGCGGCCAGTGACCGGTCACGGTCAACTCGCCGGTCCTTCAGCGTAGTGGCAGCGAAGAACGCCGGGACGTCGACCGGTTGGGCCTGGTCGAGCAGGGCGCGGGCGCTGGGGTGGGCGTCCTGGCCGGGCTGCGGGGTGGCGGTCAGAGCGCGGTTGTACTCGGGCCACAGCGTCCCCAGAACCACGAGGGGCCCGGGCTCTTCCAACCGGCTGTGCAGGGCGGCAGCGGCCGTCTCTCCATCGGTCCCGGTAAGGAAGTTCTGGGCTTCGTTGAGCCACAGCACGGTGCGCGGGGCGAGGGCACCGACGTCGAGCAGAGCCAAGAGGCGCTTGGCGTTCTTCGGGAAGACGAGCTGCCAGTCTGCCAGGCAGGCGCGGACAGCCTCGAAGGCGGTGCGGGTCTTGCCTGTGCACGACTCCCCGCGCACCATCATCAGCGTCGCCTGCTCACCACAAGCCGCCGCAGCCAGGCGGTCGCGCAGCTGCCGGTCGTGGTCGCGTTCGAGGTAGTCCGGGAGGACGAAGGCATCATCGGCATCCGGCGTGGTGAGGCCGTGGATGGCGGGGTGGACGCCGAGCTGTTGCGCGGTCCAGTCTTCGACCGGCCGGGCCCGGTCGAGCCGGACGGTATCCCGCTTCTCGGGAAAGTACTGGTGGACCTGGTCGATGCGGTAGGCGGCGACCCCGCCGGCTACGGCCTGGGCCGAGACGGCGGGGGCGGGGCTCGGGGCTGGAGTGGGGCCGGGTCCGCTCAGCCCTGGGGCGCCCCCGGCTTCGGAGGGTTTTCGGCAGTCCCGTACCCCATGGTGACGTTCTCGATATTCCCGCCGGCGGCCACAGATCCGTGGTCGGCCCGGACATCCACGTTCCCGCCAACGGCCAGTCCGCCGTCCCCCGCCGACACCCCGCCGGTCGTGTGGGACAGGGCCCGCAACTGCTTCACCGCGCGGTCCAGCTCCTCAGCGAAGCCGGGATCCTGCTGCGCGGCGTCCTCCAGCGCGAGCTGCACCCGCTGCCTCGTGAGCTCACTCGGCTTCTCCAGGCCCGCCTCGGCCTCCGCGGTCAGTTTGTGCAGCGCGGTGTCCTTGTCCAGCTTGCGGCGGACCAGGTCGTCGAGCCGGTCCATCGCCTCGTCCAGCGCGCGGTCAACCTCCTCATCCGCCCGCCGACCCACCCGCTTCGCCTTGCCGAGCGCCCACGCGAACACGTACCCGACCGCGATCTCCACACCCGTCATCGCACCTCCCCCGAAGCTCTTCATGACAACCAATCAGAACGTACCCCACACCGCCCCACGGACACACCGATCGCCCGGAACACCCAGACCCGCGGTCAGTGAGGGGGTGAGCAGTCCGGTCGATGGCGTCCTCCGGGGTGCGCGGCCGGGGCAGGGCGATGGTCCCGAAGTCCAGGTGCTTGTCCATCTCCAACCGGAATCTGCCATACGGATCGTTATTCGAATGGAAGTCCGAGCGGCTGGGTTCGTTGTCAAACGCCCGATTGGATGACAGCGGACAGCATTCGCCCACGGCAGACGTGAATGAGGCCCCAAGGACTGGAACCTCCTTCGGGACCATGTCAACGTACAACGTCCCAGAAAACATCAGGTCAGCAAGGGATACAGACTCCTGGGGTGGACGGCGCTTCGGCTAGCCCCACGACAGTCCGCACCCCGCCCTACTCGGTCTCGCGGTCGAGCCCTCGGCCCCAAGGAGGTCCACCTGTCGAACCCTGCTATCCGATCCGCCCGCTTCACTGCCCCCGTCCTCTTGGTGCTCGGCGCCCTGAACGCTTGGACCGCACAGCAGCGTGACGACTACGGCGCCCTCTCCACTGCACTGTGCCTCTGCGTCTGTGCGGCTGGGCTGTTCAGGGAGGACTTTGTGCAACGCGGCTACCGCCGTGATCGAGCGGTCCTCGCACATATTGCGGCGCACCCGGGCGCCGCAACTCGCCACGTCGCCCATGCCATTGGCGTTTCCGAGCGTGGCGCGGCCCGCAGCCTCGACCGCCTCACCGACGACGGGCTGCTGGTGCTTGTTTCCGACGGTGCGCCCCCCGCACTCCGGTCCTACCGGCTGGCCTCCTGACCGAGGCCGAAACGGGGCGAGGGGCAGGCTCTCGTCGTGCAGGGCGGTATATAGCAGACGATCCCCGGTTACCGAAACCGGGGATCGTGCGGAGTATTGACGGTGTTCGCACTTCGGCTGTGCTTGGCGGTGGAGCCGTGGCGGACGCAGCGGGCAGCGCCGCAGTTCGTAAGGAGGCAATGGAGCGGCTGCTGTCGCCCGCTGGCACGTCAATGGCAGCGCATTCATCTCTGCGGCTGTGCCGCAGAGATTCCCACTTGCTATCGCCAGACCGCTTCAGGTCTGCTCAGTGCGCTTTGCAAGTAATCCCCCCGTGCAGCGATCCGCAATGTCCAGCTGTGTTTCGTCGCCGCTTCGGCGATGACTACGTACGTGGCGGCGATGGTTTGCGTGTTGTGCGGTGGAGCGTGCCTGCCTTTCCCATCTGAAATGCTCCCCAATTCGAAGGTGATATTGCATGGCACGTCCTCCCTCCCTGAAGCTCGCCGAGGTTCTGGCAGAGATCCGCATGAGTCCGTCGGCGTTCTACCGCATGCGTGCTCGGGGGGAGGCCCCCCGAATGATCAAGTTGCCCAACGGTGAACTCCGGTGCCGCCGTACTGACCTGGACGCCTGGTGGGAAGCGTGTGAGAGGGATTCCGACACTTGGCGATGAGTTACCGCGTCCGCTTCTGGGACATACGCGAGCGCCCTGGTCGGCGCAGCCGTTTCCAGGTGCGGTGGACAGTCAACGGGCGTGAAAGTTCGGAATCGTTCAGCACCGTCGGGCTTGCTGAGAGCAGGCGTGCGAAGCTGATGACGTTGGCGCGCGACGGTGAGCCGTTCGATGAGCACACGGGCCTGCCGGCGTCCGAGCTGCGAGCCATCAAGCAGCGGACGACGTGGTACGACCTTGCCCACGAATACCTCGAGCAGCGGTGGGACCGCACGCCGGGGAACACCCGCCGTACCCTCGCCGATGCTTTCGCCACCATCACGCCTGCCCTGGTGTACCCCGGCGCAACGTATCCGGATCCGCGGGTGCTGCGGCGCGCTTTGTACTCGTGGGCGTTCAACAAGAACGCGTGGGACGACGAGCCGGCCGACGAGTGGCGGAAGGCGCTGGACTGGATAAAGCGGAACTCCCTGCCCGTCAGTGCTCTCGCGGAAGCCGATGTGCTGCGGCGGGCGCTGGACGCCCTGTGTCGCAAGCTGGACGGCAAGGCGGCTGCGGCCAAGACGGCGCGGCGCAAGAGGGCTGCGTTTAACGAAGTTCTCAATACTGCGGTCGAGAAAGGTTACTTCACTGAGAATCCTCTCAATGGGCTCAGGTGGAACGCTCCGGCGGTCAACGAAGAGGTGGACCCGGCTGCCGTTCCCAACCCGGCTCAGGTTGTCCGACTGCTCAAGGCGGTTGGCCAGCAGCCCGGGCGCGGTCCTCACCTTGAGGCGTTCTTCGGCTGCATGTACTACGCGGCCATGCGGCCGGCGGAGGTCATCCATCTCCGGCTCGAACAGTGCCATCTGCCCAAGACTGGGTGGGGGATGCTCAATCTGTCGGGCGGGGTCGTCACCGCAGGAAAGGAATGGACGGACGACGGTGCAGTGCACGAGGTGCACTCGCTCAAGCGCCGTGCGGCTACCGCGACCCGGCCTGTGCCCATCCCGCCGCAGTTCGTACGCATCCTCCGTGCACACATCGAACGGTTCGGCGTGGCGCCGGACGGCCGACTGTTCCGGAACCAGGCCGGTAACTACGTGGACGCAGCTGCGTATGGCACTACGTGGGCGCGGGCACGGAAGTACGTCCTGACCCGGACGGAGCTAGCCTCCGGCCTGGCCAAGCGACCCTATGACCTTCGCCACGCCGGGATCTCGTTCTGGCTGTACTCCGGTGTGGACCCGGCCGAATGCGCTCGCCGCGCGGGCCAGAGCATCGGGGTCCTCTTCCGGCACTACGCCAAGTTCCTGGACGGCATCCGGGAGCAGGCCAACCGCCTCATTGAGCAGTCCATGCAGGAGTGGGACCGCGTCAGCCAGGGCGCGGCGCCTGAGCTGAGGGGTGAGAGCCGGGGACTTGGACCGGAAATAGACCGGAAGAGCTGGCCGGGAGCGGGATAGCGGTGGGAGAAACTGGGAGTTACAACGTAAACGGGGCCTTGCTCTGAGCGGGTCGCGCGGAAGGCGCCTGACGGGCAAATGCCCAGGTCAGGCGCCTTCTTTCATGCCGCTAGAAGAAGCCGAGCTTCTTGGGGGAGTAGGACACCAGGAGGTTCTTGGTCTGCTGGTAGTGGTCCAGCATCATCTTGTGGGTCTCGCGGCCGATGCCGGACTGCTTGTAGCCGCCGAAGGCCGCGTGGGCCGGGTAGGCGTGGTAGCAGTTGGTCCACACGCGGCCGGCCTGGATGGCGCGGCCGGCGCGGTAGGCGGTCGAGCCGTCGCGGGTCCAGACACCCGCTCCCAGCCCGTAGAGCGTGTCGTTGGCGATGCCGATCGCGTCGTCGAAGTCGCTGAACGGTGCCACCGCCACCACCGGGCCGAAGATCTCCTCCTGGAAGATCCGCATGTCGTTGTTGCCCTCGAAGACGGTCGGGCGGACGTAGTAGCCGCCCTCCAGTTCGCCGCCCAACTCGGCGCGGGCGCCGCCGGTCAGGACCTTGGCGCCCTCCTTCTGGCCGATGTCGAAGTAGGAGAGGATCTTCTCCAGTTGGTCGTTGGACGCCTGCGCGCCGATCATGGTGTCGGTGTCGAGGGGGTGGCCCTGGACGATCTTCTCAGTGCGGGCCACGCCGGCCGCCAGGAAGTCCGCGTAGTGCCCGCGCTGGATCAGCGCGCGGGACGGGCAGGTGCACACCTCGCCCTGGTTGAGGGCGAACATGGTGAAGCCTTCGAGGGCCTTGTCGTGGAAGTCGTCCGCCGCGGCGGAGACGTCGTCGAAGAAGATGTTGGGGCTCTTGCCGCCCAACTCCAGTGTCACCGGGCGCAGATGCTCCGACGCGTACTGCATGATCAGCCGGCCGGTGGTGGTCTCGCCGGTGAAGGCGATCTTCGCCACCCGCGGGCTGGAGGCCAGCGGTTTGCCCGCCTCCACGCCGAAGCCGTTGACGATGTTGACGACGCCGGGCGGCAGCAGGTCGGCGATCAGGCTCATGAGGAAGTGCACCGAGGCGGGGGTCTGCTCGGCCGGCTTGAGGACCACCGTGTTGCCCGCCGCCAGTGCCGGGGCCAGCTTCCAGGTGGCCATCAGGATCGGGAAGTTCCAGGGGATGATCTGGCCGACGACGCCCAGTGGTTCGTGGAAGTGGTAGGCGACGGTGTCCGCGTCGATCTCCGAGAGGGTGCCTTCCTGGGCGCGCACCGCGCCCGCGAAGTAGCGGAAGTGGTCGACGGCGAGCGGGATGTCGGCCGCCAGCGCCTCCCGTACCGGCTTGCCGTTCTCCCAGCTCTCGGCGACCGCCAGCTCCTCCAGGTGCTGCTCCATCCGGTCGGCGATCTTGTTGAGGACGGCGGCGCGCTCGGCGGCCGGGGTGCGGGCCCACCCGGGCGCCGCCGCGTGGGCGGCGTCCAGGGCGCGCTCGACGTCCTCGGCGGTGCCGCGGGCGATCTCGGTGAACGGCTGCCCGTTGACCGGGGTCGGGTTCTCGAAGTACCGGCCCTGGGCGGGTGCCACGAACTCGCCGCCGATCCAGTGGTCGTAGCGGCTCCGGTAGCTCATGACGGCATCGGCGGAGCCCGGGCTGGCGTAGCGTGCCATGGGGTGGCCTCCCAAATCGTGCGCTCGGCGCGGTGCCCGCCGCTTCGGTGCGGCGGGCGCTGGGGGAGGAGGCTAGGGCGGGGGAGGTTGCGCGAAGGTTGCGCGGGGGAGCGGCCCCCGGGGGCGGACGGGCCCGGCGCCGGGTGCGTTCTACGATCCGCCGGCCAGGCCGTAGGCGGTGCGCAGCCGTCCCGCCGCGGCACGGGACGCGGTGCGCGCCGGGGAGTGCTCCGGCAGCGTGTCGACCAGGGCCTCCCAGATCTCCAGGTCGTGCTCGCCCCAAGGAGTCCGCGACCAGATGCGCAGCTGGTCGGGGTTGCGGGCGGACAGCAGCGCCCGCCGGAGCCGGTCCTCCAGCGCGGCGCGCAGCCGGCGGATACCGGGCGCCTCCGACGAGGGCAGCAGCGGGCCGCGGTACGCATCGAGCGCGGCGGCCGGATCACCGGCCGCCAACTCCCTTTCCACGGCGCACAGATCGGTCTCGACCGGCCGGTCGAGCCGGTACGGACGGGAGTGCAGCAGCGGGCCGACCAGCTGCCGCAGCCGGGACAGCTCGGCGCGCAGCGTCACCGGGCGCATATCGCGCTCGCCGTAGAGCAGTACGGAGAGTTGATCACCCGTCAGGCCGTCCGGGTGCCGGGCCAGCAGCAGCATGATCTCGCTGTGCCGGCGCCCGAGGCGCAGCCGTTCGCCGTCCCGGACCAGCAGTGCCTCGTCCCGGCCGAGCGCCGTGAGGCATACCCCCAACTCCCCTGTGCAGAGGGAGAGGTGGGCCTCGGCGGCACGGGCGGTGGCCTGGACCAGGGCCAGGCTGTGCGGGCTGGCGAGATGGTCGCCGCCGGAGATGTCCACCGCGCCCAGCAGCCGCCCGGTCCGCAGGTCGTGCAGCGGTGCGGCGGCGCACGTCCACGGCTGCACCCGCCGGTTGTAGTGCTCGGCGGCGAAGATCTGCACCGCGTGGTCGGCGGCCAGCGCGGTGCCCGGCGCGTTCGTCCCCGCGTGCCGCTCGTCCCAGCGCGCCCCCGCCGTGAAGTTCATCCGCTCGGCCCGCCGCACCACGCCGGGGTGCCCCTCGACCCACAGCAGCCGCCCCTGCGGATCGCACACCGCCAGCAGATGGGCCCCGTCGTGCGCGATGCCGCCCAGCAGTTCCCGGAAGACCGGCATCGCACGGGCCAGCGGATGGGCGTCGCGGTAGCTGCGGAGCGCGGGCTCGTCGAGTTCGATGGGGGCCGCGCCGTCCGAGATGGCGTGCGCGCGGGCGGAGCGGCGCCAGGAGTCGGCGACGACCTGCCGGACCGGCGGCGACACGGTCCCGTCGGCCAGGAACGCCTCGTGCGCCCGCCGTACGGTACGGATGCGTTCGGCCGGGTCGGCGCCCGCCTCCATCGCCAGCCACGGGTTGACCACGCGTCACCTCTTCGTCACAGCTCCTGCCCCGGTACGCCGATGGTGCTCGTACGGGGCGGAGCCGTAAACCCCGCCCGGCGCCCCGGTCAGCCGGTGGTGCCGTTTCGGCCGACCGCCTGGAGCCGCAGCCCGTTCGCGACGATCAGATCCGAGCCGACCAGCGCCTGTTCGGCGGTCACCCGCGTCATGAAGACGAACGGCGGGACGACCGGCGGGACCGGGAGCGTGTCGGGGGTGAAGGTGAGGCAGACCGTGCCCTCCAGACAGCCGCTGAACCTGGTGAGATAGAGGGTCACCCGGCCCTTCAGGTCCAACGCGTCCGAGCTCAGCCGGAGTTGCGGGCCCTGGCCGTCGCGGGTGGTGAGACGGTAGTCGGTCAGCGACGCCGCCGTCATCTTCAGCACCATCACCTTGAGCGGGCCGCCCGCCGTATCGACCGTGGTGATCCCGGCGAGGGTGAAGCCCCGCGGGGCGAACAGGGTGGTGGTCACGGTCGGCGGGACCGGCGGCGCCGGGGGCCCGGCCGCGCCGGCCTTCTGCGCCGGGCCGCCGACGGCGGTGAGCAGCGCGATCGGCAGGCCGGCGGCGAGCGCCTTGCTGCCGGTGCCGCGGCGGGTGGGTGTACGGCCCGGGGCCGGGGCACCGTCCGCCCCCGCGGCCCGGCCCGCGGGTCCGGTGTCCGCCGCCCGCCCGGGCCCCGCGTCGTCGCCGGCGTCCGGTACCGGCGTCCACCCGAACCCCATCGCGCCGCCCGCGATCCCCAGTCCCATGCCGACCAGGAACCCGCCGAGGTTGGTCGCGGCGAACGACAGCACCGACAGGATCAGCGCATTGATGCTCACGTAGTGATGCGCGGCCGGGGTGCACCACAGGAACAGCCCGGCCACCATCAGCATCAGTCCGATACCCAGCGCGGCCAGTCCGCCCAGCCCCAGGCTCACCAGCACGGTCAGCGGTGAGAGCGGGACCAGCAGCAGCTCCGCACCGCCGAGCAGAAGCAGCAGCCCGGCCCAGAACGGCCGGGTGCGCCGCCAGCGCCGCAGTACCGCCCGCCGCTCCGGCCAGGGCAGGGCGTCCTCCAGCCGGTCGCCCCACCGTGCGCGCCGCGCGCTCAGAAACACTTCTCGCCGTCCAGGCTGACGCTCACCCGCAGCCCCTTGAGGCGGAAGTTGCCGCCGGTGGCCGACCAGGCATGCGACCTGACGCCGGCCACCTGGATGTTCCCGGCCTGGAGGCCGAACTTGCCCTTCGGCCCCTTGACGCCCGGTACGGCGTCCAGCGAGCCCGCGTCCCGGCCGATCTGCGCGGTGCCGAACCGGGCGTCGCCGACCAGGTCCTCACCGTCGATGACCAGGCTGTCGGCGCTGACCGGACCGGCCTTGCCGCCGGCGGTCAGCTTGAACACCACGTTGCCCACGGGCGTCGGGACCTGCGCCGACTGGCAGATGTCGGCGAGGCGCGCCCGGCCGATGCCGAGCAGTGCGACCGGATGACCGTGGTCGTCGGCATCGCGGTCGGTGTGGACGTACGAGGAGAGGCCGCTGCTGGTCAACCTGCCCGACGCGACCTGGAAGTTGGTGCCGGACACCGCGAAGGACGCGGCCAGCGCGCCCTGTGCCATCACCGCCGCCAGCGCGCCCACGGCGAGCGCGGCGGGCAGTGCCGCCACGGCGGTCTTCTTCCAGGAGGTCCGCCCTTCGGGCGCCCTGCCGGTCGATGTGCTCACTGCGTCCTCCCCGGGGCAGCGGTCGAATGCGCGAGGGAAGTGTGCTTCATGGAGCCCTGCGGGCCAGGCCCGCAGGTCGGAAGGCCAGCATGACGTTCTGTCATACTGCGCAAAACTCTTGGCAGTTGGAGACTAGGGCGGGTTTTGAATAATAGTCAACAGGGTGTGCGAGCGGCCTCTCCGGGCGCCCGCCCCACCGAACGGTCCCAGGCACGCCGCGCCGAACTGATAGCCACCGGAAGGAAGTTGTTCGCCGACACGTCCTACGACGCGCTGTCCATGGACGACATCGCGCGCCAGGCGGGCGTCGCCAAGGGGCTCATCTACTACTACTTCACCAACAAGCGCGGCTACTACCTGGCGATCATCGAGGACGCGGTCGCCGAGCTGGTCGAACGCGCCGGGAGCACCCACGATCTGCCACCCGTCGAACGCGTCCAGCGCACCGTCGACGGCTATCTGCGCTACGCCCAGCACCATCAGGCCGCCTACCGCGCGATCGTCACCGGCGGGGTCGGCTCCGACGCCGAGGTGCTGGCCATCCGCGCCTCCGTACGCGCCAGACTGCTGAGCACCATCGCGCTCGGCGCCTGGGGCAGGGAGGACATCCCGCCGCTCGCGCGCACGGCGCTGACGGGCTGGCTCTCCAGCGTGGAGGGCGTCACCCTCGACTGGATCGAGGAGCAGGAACTGCCGCGGGAGACCGTGGTGTCGCTGCTGGTCCGCGGCCTGGGCGACACCCTCCGGCTGATCGAGGAGTACGAGCCGGCCTGCCCGGCGCCACCCCGGCAGCACTACTGACCCAGCGTCAAAAGTGGTCGTGCGCAACGGAAGCGGGCGGGAGGCCGTCGCCTCCCGCCC
>NZ_JBNHIN010000051.1:16478-19344 GCF_050054615.1 Streptomyces sp. YGL11-2 | reverse complement strand
GGCCGTCGCCTCCCGCCCGCCTCACCGTGCGTACCGCCAGGGCTACCTGATCGCCTTGATCAGGTCGCCGTTCGCGGTGTCGCCGCTCAGTTCCCAGAAGAAGGTGCCGCCCAGCCCCAGGGCGTCCTTGAAGGCCATCTTGGTTCCGATGGTCTCCGGGGTGTCGTAACTCCACCACTGGTCAGCGCACTTGGCGTAGGCGGTGCCGCCCACCGTGCCGGTGGCCGGGCAGCGGTCCTTGAGCACCTTGTAGTCGTCGATGCCCGCCTCGTACGTGCCCGGGGCCGCGCCGGTCGCCGTACCGCCCGGCGCGTCCTGGGTGACGCCGGACCAGCCGCGGCCGTAGAAGCCGATGCCCAGCAGCAGCTTGTCCGACGGGACGCCGAGCTTCTTGAGCTTGGCGATGGTGTCGGTGGTGTTGAATCCGGCCTTCGGGATGCCGTCGTACGCCGTGAGCGGGGAGTGCGGGGCGGTGGGCCCCTTGGCGTCCCAGGCGCCGAAGTAGTCGTAGGTCATCGGGTCGTACCAGTCGACGTACTGGGCCGCGCCCGCGTAGTCGGCGGCGTCCATCTTGCCGCCGTCCGAGGCGTCCGCGGTGATCGCCGCGGTGAGCAGGTTGTTCTGCCCGAACTTCGCCCGCAGCGCCTTCAGTACGTTGGTGAAGGCGTCCTTCCCGCTGGTGTCGCAGGACAGCCCGCAGGCGTTGGGATACTCCCAGTCGATGTCGATGCCGTCGAAGACATCCGCCCAGCGCGGGTCCTTGACCAGGTCGTAGCAGGACTGGGCGAACGCCTCCGGGTTCTTGGCGGCCTCGCCGAAGCCGCCCGACCAGGTCCAGCCGCCGAACGACCACAGCACCTTGAGGTTGGGGTGCAGCTTCTTGAGCTTGCGCAGCTGGTTGAAGTTGCCGCGCAGGCCGTTGGGGTCGTCCCAGGTGTCGGCCTTGCCGTCGACGCTCTGGTCGGCGGTGAACGCCTTGTCGTAGTCGGCGTAGGAGTCGCCGACGGCGCACTTGCCGCCCTGGACGTTGCCGAAGGCGTAGTTGATGTGGGTGAGCTTGTCCGCGGAGCCCGAGGTCTCGATGTTCTTGACCTGGTAGTTGCGGCCGTAGGTACCCCAGTCGATGAAGTAACCGACGACCTTGTCGCCGGCCGCCGCGGGCTGCGCCGCCGCCGTGACCGGGTGGCCGGCGGTGGGGGCGGCGGCCGGACGGGCGGAGGCGGGGGCGGCGAACAGGGTGCCGGCCAGGGCCGCCGTACACAGCGCGGTCGCGGCGGCGATCAGCCTGCGCGGTGATCGCTTTCGGTGCGGTCTGAGCATGTCGTCTCCTCGGAGGGGGGCGAGGGTGGAGCCTGACCTGCGTTCCGAATTGGCATGAACGCGTGGAACGTTGAAGGAGAAGGTAGAAGGACTAGACCACTGCGTCAATGGTTCGGACCAATTGCGCGACCGTCGGGTTCCACGGACCAAGTGGGCCGGTTCCGCACCGAGATCGATGATCAACCCGTGACGCGGAGCCTCCGATCGGGCATACTCCTAGCGCCACAGCCGCAGGTCATCGCCGTTCCGCGATCCGGGAGGCGATCATCGGCCAGGCACTACGGAAATCGGCGCCGCCGCCCACCCCGCGCGCGTCGCCGCAGCGCCCGACAGGGAGGAGAGCGCCGCCATGACCGACTACGGTCCCCCGCCGGTGGACCGCAGGCTGCCCACCGAGGAAGCCCGCGACCTGATGACCCTGGTCCGTGAACTCGCCGAGCGCGAGATCCGGCCCACGGCCGCCGAGGAGGAGGAAGCCGGCCGCTTCCCGCGCGACCTCTTCCGCCTGCTCTCGGAATCGGGGCTGCTCTCCCTGCCGTACGCCGAGGAATTCGGCGGCGGCGACCAGCCCTACGAGGTCTATCTCCAGGTCCTCGAAGAGCTCGCGGCGGCCCGGCTCACCGTCGGCCTCGGCGTCAGCGTGCACACCCTCGCCTGCCACGCCCTCGCCGGATACGGCACCAAGGAGCAGCGGGCGGAACACCTCCCGGCCATGCTCGGCGGCGGCCTCCTCGGGGCGTACTGCCTCTCCGAGCCCGCCTCCGGCTCCGACGCCGCCTCGCTGACCACCCGCGCCAGCCGGCAGGGCGACTCCTGGACGATCGACGGCACCAAGGCGTGGACCACCCATGGCGGCGTCGCCGACTTCTACACGGTGCTCGCCCGCACCGGTGGCGGCGGCGCCCGTGGCATCACCGCCTTCCTGGTGCCCGGCGACGCCGAGGGCCTCAGCGCCGCCCCGCCCGAGCGCAAGATGGGCATGAAGGGCTCGCCGACCGCCCAGCTGCACTTCGACGGCGTCCGCGTCCCCGACGCCCGCCGCATCGGCGACGAGGGCCAGGGCTTCGCCATCGCGCTCTCCGCCCTGGACTCCGGCCGCCTCGGCATCGCGGCCTGCGCGATCGGCGTCGCCCAGGCGGCCCTGGACGAGGCCCTCGGCTACGTCGCCGAACGCCGCCAGTTCGGCCGCCCCATCGCCGACTTCCAGGGCCTGCGCTTCATGCTGGCCGACATGGCCACCCAGGTGGAGGCGGGCCGCGCGCTGTACCTCACCGCCGCCCGGCTCCGCGACGCCGGGCAGCCGTTCTCCAAGGAGGCGGCGATGGCCAAGCTCTTCTGCACGGACACCGCGATGCGGGTCACCACGGACGCGGTGCAGCTCCTGGGAGGCTACGGCTACACCCTCGACTTCCCCGCCGAGCGCTATATGCGCGAAGCCAAGGTCCTGCAGATCGTCGAGGGCACCAACCAGATCCAGCGGATGGTCATCGCCCGCCATCTCGCGGGGCCCGAGACGCACTGACCGGCGCAGGAGGCGGGCCGGGCC
>NZ_JBNHIN010000051.1:0-16363 GCF_050054615.1 Streptomyces sp. YGL11-2 | reverse complement strand
GGCCGGGCATCCCGGCCCGGCCCGCCTCACAGCCGCCGGTAGCCGTCCTCGTCGAGCCGGAAGGTGTGCTGCGGCCCCCGTTCCCGCGGATTCCAGCCGTGCTCGCGCGCTCTGCGGATCAGTGCCGCGACCTCGCCCGGTGCGATGACCGTGCCGTGATCCCGCCAGGTCGCCATCCGTGCGCCGTCCCCGTCCGCCCAGCCGGCGACCACCGCCAGCCCGGCCGCGTCCGGCGAGACCGCCCACCGGTACCGTGTCCCGTCGACGGTGATCAGCCGTGAACCGCGTACCGCCAGCGCCATCCGGCACCCCGTTCCTTCCGGGGCCCGGTGTCCCCACCCCGTGATCCGCGCGGCGCCCCGGTCGTCCGCCGCCACCGCGGCCATCCGACCACACGCCATCGCCCTCGCGCACGCCGGGCCGGCGGTCGCCGCCTCCCGGGTCGGCGCTCGACGGAATCGCGCCCCCCGCACCCCCCGGGGGTGTGGCCGCCGCAAGGTATCTGACGCGCCGTCAATTCCTTTCCCCAGGCGGTGATCCGCCGCCGATCGCGCCCAGGGAGGGGACCGTGTCCGACCACCCGATCCCTGGTACGAAGCCGACCCCGCCCACCTCGGCGCCCCGTTCTTCGTCATGGCCCGCGCCGGCGGCCGGGTCCCACCCGACGTCATGCCCTATACGTACGAGGGGATTTGGCTGCACACCGCCACCGCCACCGCCACCGACGTCGAACGCGACCACCTGGAAGCCGCCAACGTCGCGATCCTCGCCAGGCTGCACGACCAACTCCCCACCACTACCGCCGACTTCCTCGCCGCACCCGGCAGCGGCAGCTCCCTGCACCGCCATGTCGCGGCCCAACGCGCCTACTACTCCTGGGTTGTCGACGGACTGCCCCGCTCCCCACTCATCGAGCGCGGCTTCGCCTGGCTCGCCGACCACTGGGCGGCGGATCCGGGGGAGACGGAGTGGTGAGTTGGGGCGACGCCCGGATCGGCAACGTCGGCTACGACGGCTTCGAGCCGGCCGCGGTGTTCGACTGCGAGATGGCCGCACTCGGCCCCCGCGAACTCGACCTCGGCTGGCTGGTCTACCTGCACCGCTTCTTCCAGGACCGCACGGAGAGCGGCGGCGAGCCGGGACTGCCCGACTTCCTGCGCCGCGACCGCGTCGAGAGCCGCTACGCCCGGCTCACCGGGCACCGGCCTCGCCACATGGAGTTCCACACCCTCTCCGCGGCCCTGCGGCACGCCGTCGTCATGCTCCGGGTCGCCTACCGCCAGGTGTACTTCGGCGAGATCCCGGCCCCGGCCGGCGCCGACGGGCTGATCCTGCACCGGGACACCCTGGAGGCGATGCTCGCTGGCCGCTACCGGTGAGACGGCCGCGGCCGGCGTACCGGCTCAGCCGCGGCGGCGCATCCGCGGCACCCGGGCCGGCCGCTCACCGATGCCGCCCACGTGCGAGAACGGCTGGCGCCGCCAGTCCAGGCCCGCGGGAAGCGTCAACAGCACGGCCGCGTCCTGCTCCTGAGCGTCCATCATGTCGTCGGTCTCCGGGGCGTCGAGCGCCGGCCGGCCGGAACCCCGGCACACCGTCAGACCGAACGGGTTCCACGGCGACGGGCACAGCGCGTGCTCCGGGAGCGTGTCCTCGTCCGCCAGCAGCCCGATCGGCTGCCCGCAGTCCGGGCAGGTCACGCGGTAGATCTCGTAGGTGTCGAAGGAATCGTACGCACCGTCGTCGGCGGGGAAGCCGAGACTGTCGCCCTCCTGAACGCCGGCGTTCGCTGCGGCGGAGTCCTGCTCAAGGCGTCGCATGATGTCCATCCCCCTCGGGTGGGCCACTCGGACCGCTGACTTCCATCGTGTGACCGGCGGTCTCGGCCAACACCAGCAATGCCCTTCATGCCGGGTGCATAATCGCTGACGCCCCGCGTACCCCGCGTCACGGGTGTGGCATTGCTCACATGGAGGGGCGTGCGGGTGTCCACGATCCGGCGCACGGTGCGCATATGCGCCCGCGCGCAGTAGGTTGAGCGGGTGGAGGAGTTGGACCGACAAATCGTGGATCTGCTCGTCAAGGACGGGCGGATGAGCTACACCGACCTGGGCAAGGCCACCGGCCTGTCCACTTCGGCGGTGCACCAGCGGGTGCGCCGCCTGGAGCAGCGCGGTGTCATCCGCGGCTATGCCGCCATCGTCGACCCGGAAGCCGTGGGCCTGCCGCTCACCGCCTTCATCTCGGTCAAACCCTTCGACCCCAGCGCCCCGGACGACATCTCCGACCGGCTCGCCGAGGTCCCCGAACTGGAGGCGTGCCACAGCGTCGCCGGCGACGAGAACTACATCCTCAAGGTCCGGGTCGCCACCCCCCTGGAGCTGGAGCACCTGCTCACCCGCATCCGCACCCTGGCCGGTGTCTCGACCCGTACGACGGTGGTGCTCTCCACCCCGTACGAGGCCCGCCCGCCCCGTATCTGACCTGGCCGGGAGCCGACCCCCGGGCGCCGGCCCGCCCCGCGCAGGCGCCAGACTGTCCGTTATGAGCGAGCACATCCCCGACCCCGCCGGGCGGCCCCGGCCCCGTACCGTCCTTCTCCGGGGCGGTGAGGTGCACAGCCCCGCGGACCCCTTCGCCACCGCGATGGTCGTCGAGGGCGACCGGATCGCCTGGGTCGGCGAGGAGGGCGCGGCGGACTCGTTCGCCGACGGCGTCGACGAGACCGTCCACCTCGACGGTGCACTGGTCACCCCGGCGTTCACGGACGCACATGTGCACACCACGGCCACCGGACTGGCGCTCACCGGCCTCGACCTGTCCGCCGCCACCACCCTGCCCGACGCGCTCGCCCGCATCCGCGCGTACGCCGCCGCCCGCCCCGCGGACACCGTGCTGCTCGGCCACGGCTGGGACGCCAGCGCCTGGCCCGAAGGCCGCCCGCCGTCCCGTGCCGAACTGGACGCCGCCACCGGGGGCCGCCCCCTCTACCTCACCCGCGTCGACGTGCACTCCGCCGTCGTCACCACCGCCCTGCTCGACCTGGTCCCCGGCATCCGCGAGCGGTCCGGCTTCCACCCCGGGACCCCGCTGACCGGGGACGCGCACCACGCCGCACGGGCCGCCGCCTACGCCACCGTCACTCCGGCTCAGCGCGCCGACGCGCAGGCCGCCGCGCTCGCCCGGGCCGCGTCCCTGGGCATCGGCAGCCTCCATGAGTGCGCCGGGCCGGACATCTCCGGCGAGGACGACTTCACCGCCCTGCTCGCCCTGGCCGCCGAAGGCCGCGGGCCCCGCGTCATCGGCTACTGGGCCGAGCTGATCGCATCCGCAAAGGACGCCGAACGCATCCGCGAGCTCGGTGCGGCCGGCGCCGCCGGCGACCTCTTCGCCGACGGCTCGCTCGGCTCGCACACCGCCCATCTGCACGCCCCGTACGCCGACGCCGGCCACACCGGCACCGCGCACCTCGACGCGGCGGCCGTCGCCGCCCATGTCGCCGCCTGCACCGAGGCCGGACTCCAGGCCGGGTTCCACGCCATCGGCGACGCGGCGCTGACTGCCGTCACCGACGGCGTCCGCGCCGCCGCCGGCACCGTCGGCCTGGAGCGCATCCGGGCCGCCCGGCACCGCGTCGAGCACGCCGAGATGCTGACCGGGGCCACCATCGCCGCCTTCGCCGACCTGGCCCTGACCGCCTCCGTCCAGCCCGCCTTCGACGCGGCCTGGGGCGGCGGCGACGGCATGTACGCGACCCGCCTGGGCGCCGACCGGGCCCGCACCCTCAATCCGTACGCGGCCCTGCTCAAGGCCGGTGTCCCGCTCGCCCTCGGATCCGACAGCCCGGTCACCCCGCTCGACCCCTGGGGCACCCTGCGCGCCGCCGTCTTCCACCGCACCCCCGCCCACGGCATCTCCGCCCGCGCCGCGTTCACCGCGCACACCCGCGGCGGCTGGCGCGCCATCGGCCGCGACGACGCGGGCGTCCTGGTGCCCGGCGCACCCGCCGACTACGCGGTCTGGAAGACCGGCGAGCTGATCGTCCAGGCCCCTGACGAGCGCGTCGAGCGCTGGTCGACCGACCCGCGCTCGGGCACCCCGGGCCTGCCCGATCTCAGCCCCGGCAACGCCCTCCCGGTGTGCCTGCGGACGGTAGTTGCCGGCTGGACCATCTTCGACCGGCCGAACGAGTGACATCGCGCAGGCAGGTGCCGTCGGAGGCCGTGCCCGAAGCTGCTTGCCCTGTCTGGGAAGGCTCGGCACTGACCTGGGACGACGCGAAAACGACGCATGCGGAGCGACTGTTGACAGCAGGCGGCCGTGGGCCGGTAGGTTCGGCCGAGTCCACCACAGGACGTCCGACCGCGAGACCTCCGCGCAGTCGTCGATCGCAGCTGGGCCATGGGGCGGCGAGCCAACCGGCACACCGCCACTGGGAGCCAGGTCCAGCTTCAGCGGCACGGGGCGATGGCTAGGTCGGTCGACAGGTGCGACCCGGATGGGGCCCGGCGCTCAGTAGACAACGGCTCTCGGTTGACCCGCAGCCAGCGGGTCCCAGGTCGGCCCGAAGGGTGCCGGGCCCCGATCCGCACCCCTCCGCGGCCCGTTGCGCCCGCGCACCCCGCCCCCGCCACGGCGGCCCTCCGATGTACGGTCAGCTGACTACCGCACGACCTGCAGGAAGGCCCGCGACCGTGCCATCGGGTTCCGATACCACCGCAGAAGCCGCCGGCGGCACCGCGCCCGGCGGCTCGGTGCCGCCCACCGCGACGGGTGCCACCGGCGATGCCCGGCGCCCCGGCCGCGCCCGCCGACTGGCCGCGCTGACCCGCCGCGAGGCACCGCGCACCGGCCTCGCGGTCGTCGCCGGCCTCGCGCTCGGCCTGGCCTTCCCGCCGTACGGCGGGTGGCCGCTCTCCCTGGTCGCGGTGGCCGCGCTGTCGCTGCTGACCCGTGGCCGGAGCGCGCGCCAGGGCGCCTGGACGGGCTTCGCCTTCGGGCTGCCGTTCTTCCTGCTGCTGCTCAAGTGGCTGCACGTGATCGGCTGGGACGCGGTGGTGGGGCTGTCCGTCGCCGAGTCCCTGTTCGTGCTGCTGATGGGGGCGGGACTGGCGCTCACCTCCCGGTTGCCGGCCTGGCCGGTGTGGGCCGCATGTCTGTGGGTCGCCCAGGAGTGGGCCCGCGACCGGCTGCCGTTCGGCGGCTTCCCCTGGGGCCGGCTGGCGTTCGCCAACACGGGCTCGCCGTTCACCCCGCTCGCGGCGCTCGGCGGTGCGCCGCTGGTGACCTTCGCCGTCGCGCTGGCCGGCGGGTTGCTGGCAGCCTGCGCGGCCACCCTCTGGGGGCTGCGCGGCAACGGCTCGGTGCGCCGGGCGGTCCCGGCGCTGGAGGCGTTCGGGCTCGCCGCCGCGGTCACCCTGGCCGGTCTGGCGGTGCCGGTCCCCACCAAGGCCGACGACAGTGTCGACATCGCCGTCGTCCAGGGCAACGTCCAGCAGCCCGGGATGGACTTCCTGGGCCGTCCGATGCAGATCCTGGACAACCACGCCACCGCCACGGAGAAGCTCGCCGACGACATCAGGCACCACCGCGCGAAGAAGCCGGACCTGGTCATCTGGCCGGAGAACTCCTCCGACCTGGACCCGTTCCAGTACCCGCAGGCGTACGACCGGATCGACGCGGCGGTCAAGGCCATCGGCGTCCCCGTCCTCGTCGGCGCCCTAGTCGACCATCCGACGAAGCCGGGCTATGTCTTCAACGAGGGCATCGTGTGGGACCCCAGGACCGGGCCGGGCGCCTCGTACACCAAGCAGCATCCGGTGCCGTTCGGCGAGTACGTGCCGTTCCGCGCAGAGCTCAGCAAGATCATCACGCGCTTCCAGCGGGTGCCCCGCGACTTCTACCCCGGCGACCACACCGGCCTGCTGAAGGTCGGCCCCGCACGGCTCGGCGATGTCATCTGCTTCGAGGTCGCCTACGACGAGATCGTGCACGACACCGTCGACGCCGGCGCCCGCGCCCTGGTCATCCAGACCAACAACGCCACCTACGGGCGCACCGGCCAGCCCGAGCAGCAGTTGGCGATGTCCAAACTGCGGGCCGTCGAGCACGGCCGTGCGGTGGTCACCGCGGCCACGAGCGGAATCAGCGCGGTGGTCGCTCCGGACGGAACGATTACGCACCAGATTCCCGAATTCACCCAGGGTGTCGTGTCGGCGCGCATCCCCCTGCGCGACGAAACGACGCTTGCCGACCGCATTGGCGCGGCACCCGAGTGGGTGCTCGCTATCGTGGGCCTCCTGTCCTGCGGGGCTGCTGTGGTCAGTGGTCGGCGTGGGCGTACGAAGGACGAGAAGGGACAGCAGTGACAGCAGTGACAGACGGTCAGCGGCAGTACGGCCCCCTCGGCAGCACGTTGGTGATCATTCCGACGTACAACGAGGCGGAGAACATCAAGCCGATCGTCTCGCGGGTGCGGTCGGCCGTCCCCGAGGCGCATGTCCTCGTCGCGGACGACAACAGCCCGGACGGCACCGGCAAGCTCGCTGACGAACTGGCCGCCGAGGACGAGCAGGTCCATGTCCTGCACCGCAAGGGCAAGGAGGGGCTGGGCGCCGCCTACCTCGCGGGGTTCCGATGGGGCATCGACCACGGCCATGACGTGCTGGTGGAGATGGACGCGGACGGCTCCCACCAACCCGAGGAGCTGCCGCGGCTGCTCACCGCCCTCAAGGGCGCCGATCTGGTGCTGGGCTCGCGCTGGGTGCCGGGCGGCCGGGTGGTGAACTGGCCCAAGCACCGCGAATTCCTCTCCCGCGGCGGCAGCACGTACTCCCGGATCATGCTGGACGTGCCGATCCGCGATGTGACCGGCGGCTTCCGGGCGTTCCGGGCCGCGACCCTCAAGGGCCTGGGCCTGGAGGAGGTTGCCTCGCAGGGCTACTGCTTCCAGGTCGACCTCGCGCGGCGTGCCGTGCGGGCGGGCTTCCACGTCGTCGAGGTGCCGATCACCTTCATCGAGCGGGAGCTGGGTGACAGCAAGATGAGCCGCGACATCGTCGTGGAGGCGCTGTGGCGGATCACCGCCTGGGGCGTCGGCTCCCGGGTGGACAAGATCCGCGGGCGCTGATCCGGACGCCGGCCGGGCCAGGCACACTTGTGGCATGACGTTCGGAGCCACGCCACCGCCCAGTCCCCAGCAGCACCGATCGCGCGCCCGCCGGTTCGTCCCGTTGGGCGTCGCCGCCTGGATGGTGCTGGAGATCTGGCTGCTCACCGTGGTCGCCGGGGCCGCCGGCGGGCTGACGGTGTTTCTGCTGCTCGTCGCGGGCGTGATCGCCGGCGGCGCGGTGATCAAGCGGGCCGGCCGCCGGGCCTGGCGGAACCTCACCGGGAGCCTCCAGGCCGGCGGCGCCCCGGCGGAACCGCAGGAGACCGGCTCGTCCGGCACCGGCAACACCCTCCCGATGATCGGCGGGCTGCTGCTGATACTGCCCGGCCTGCTGTCGGACGTGCTCGGGCTGCTCTGCCTCTTCCCGCCGACCGGGCGGCTGGTCCTGCGTGGCGCCGACAAGCTGCTGACCCGTCCCGGCTCCTACGCGCCCGGTACCTTCGGCGACGCCTACCAGCAGGCGCGGATGCACCGGCCGGACGGCAAGGTCGTCCAGGGCGAGGTCATCCGCGACGACGGTCCCCCGGCCGCGCGCCGCCAGGACCCGCCGCTGACCGGCTGAGACCGCAGCGTACGGAGCGGAACGCACAAGGGCCGGGCCACCAGAGATCGGTGGCCCGGCCCTTCTGCGCTGCTCGGCGCAGCCCGCTTGTCAGGCGGACTTGCGATTGCTGTCGCGCGGATGCACGGCAATGTTCATGGTGCCGGAGCGAAGGACGGCCAGCCGCTCGGCCAGCACCTCCTCGAGCTCCTCGCGGGTCCGCCGCTCCATGAGCATGTCCCAGTGCGTACGCGCGGGCTTGCCCTTCTTCTCCTCAGGGCCATCCCCATCCACCAGAAGAGAGGGTGCACCACATACCTTGCACTCCCACTCCGGCGGAATCTCGGCCTCAACCGAGAACGGCATCTCGAATCGATGTCCGTTCTGGCATGCGTACTCCACCGCCTGGCGCGGGGCCAGGTCGATGCCGCGGTCGGTCTCGTAGCTGGTCACCACGAGTCGCGTGCCGCGGAGAGCTCGCTCACTCATGAATCGTGCCTCCCGGGCTTGTCGCCCACAGGACAGGTGTCGCTGTCGTCGTCATCCGGTCAACGTCCGGTCGGCGGTGAAGATTCCCGTCATCGGGACATGCGTCGCCTGCGTCGCCCGTCGTGCCGCCCCTTGTTGTACCCACCAACGCCCGGTTTGTCACATCTGGCAGCAGATGTCACCCAGCGCTTCACGGAGTTGAGCGCGCAGTAACGGTCCGCCTGGTGAGCCAAAGGCGTACACTACCGGCCCGCACGCCCAGGAGCTAAATCCGGTCAGGTACCGGATTCCCGGCCGCCGCGATCGCCCGCCGCACCGGCACCCGCGCCAGCAGCACGAAACCGATCGCGAAGAACGCCACCAGCGACACGATCGCATCCCGGTAGCTCCCGGTCAGCTGGTAGGCCATCCCGAACACCAGCGGCCCCAGCCAGCTCACCCCGCGGTCGCTCATCTCGTACGCGGAGAAGTACTCCGCCTCCTTGCCGCGCGGGATCAGATGCGAGAACAGCGACCGCGACAGCGCCTGACTGCCGCCCAGCACCAGCCCGATCCCGACGGCCAGCGCGAAGAACCACACCGGCGCCCGCGCGGGCAGGAAGTACCCCGCGGCGACGATCAGCGTCCAGGCCACCAGCGAACCCAACACCGTCCGCTGGGCGCCGTACGTGCGGGCCAGCCGGCCCAGCAGCAGCGCGCCCGCCGCGGCCACCACCTGCACCACCAGGATCGACACGATCAGCGTGGTCTGGTCCAGCCGCAGCTCCTCGGAGCCGAAGACCGACGCCTGGGTGATCACGGTCTGGATGCCGTCGTTGTAGACGAGGTACGCCAGCAGGAAGGAGAGGGTGAGCGGATGGCGGCGCATATCGCGCAGCGTCGCCCGCAACTGGCGCCAGCCATGGCCGATCACCGCGCCGCCCGCCGCGCCCCGGGTGCCGCCGGCCGCCGGCCGGTCGCGCAGCCGCCGCAGCGGGATCAGCGCGAAGACGCCCCACCACAGGCCCGCGGTCGCCAGGCAGATCCGTACCGCCGTCCCCTCGGAGACGCCGACCGTGTCATGCCCGGCGTACAGCGCGAGATCGACGATCAGGACCAGTGCGCTGGCCGCGTAGCCGAAGGCCCAACCCCGCGAGGAGACCGCGTCGCGCTCGTCGGGCTCGGCGATCTGCGGCAGGAAGGAGTTGTAGAGCATCATCGCCACGACGAACGAGACGTTCGCGATGATCAGCAGCGCCCCGCCCAGCAGATAGCGGTCGCCGCCGAGGAAGAACATCGCGGTGGTCGCCGCGGCCCCCGTATACGCGCAGCCGCCCAGCAGCGGCTTCTTCCGGCCGGTCCGGTCTGCCAGCGCCCCGGCCGCCGGCATCGCCAGCACCGACAGCAGCAGGGACGCGGACACCGCGTACGCGAAGAAGGAGCCGGCGCGCATCGGGATGCCCAGGGGGTGGACGAATCCCTCCGCGTCCGCCGCGGCCTTCGCCACCGACGTCAGATACGGGCCGAGGAACACCGTCAGCACGATCGCCGAGTAGGCGCTGACCGCCCAGTCGTAGAAGTACCAGCCGCGCTGCTCGCGGCGCCGCCCGGCCCGCTCCGCGGCCGCTGCCGCCTCCGGTCCCCCGGCCCCGACTTGTGTGCTCCGCACAGATACCCCCGTCTTCCGTCCCCGTTCGGCGCGGCGGACGGCCGGCGGCGCGGCGGCCGGCCCCCGCACTTCGGCTCGGTCGGTACCGTGCGCAGCGCCCCGATGCGATCGCTTGAGTGGTGGTCATCACTACACGCCCGTGAGCTGAGGTGACAACCCCTGGCCGGGCCCGGTGCGGGAGTCCCAAAGGATGCGCGGCGATCCCGGGGGCCCGGCGCGCGTCCACCACGGCGGTCGGCCAGGGCCTTCCGCCCCGACCCGGCGGACCGACCCTAGACCCAGCACCCCCGCTCGGTCAGCACCGTGCGCAGGGTCTCGATCTCATCGGTCATGATGCCGTCCACACCGAGGTCCAGCAGCGTCGCCATCCGGTCGGCGTCGTTGACCGTCCAGACGTGGACCTGCATCCCCAGTGCGTGCGCGGCCCGCAGGAACAGCGGATCGACGACGCGGATACCGGACTGCCGCTCGGGGACCTGGACGCAGACGGCGCTGCGCCGTACGGCCACCCCCAGCAGCCGGTCCAGCGGCAGCGCCCCGCGTCCGTACGAGCGCAGCCGCAGAGCGGCCACTCCGCGGGTGCCCATCGAGCTGGCCATCCGGCCGCCGGCCAGCCGCTGCGCCCGTGCCACCCGGGCCTCGGAGAACGAGCCGACGCACACCCGGTCCCAGGCGTTGGCCCGGCGCAGCAGGGCCAGCAGCGGCTCCAGCGCGGACTCCACCTTCAGGTCGACGTTCCAGCGGGCCTCGGGGAACTCCTCCAGCAACTCCTCGAAGAGGGGCAGCGGCTCCCGTCCGGCGACCCGGGCCCGGCGTACCGCGCGCCAGGGGAGGGCCGCGATGGCGCCCTGGGAGTCGGTGACCCGGTCCAGCGTCGCGTCGTGGAAGGCGACGAGCGCGCCGTCCGAGGTGGTGTGGACGTCGGTCTCCAGGTAGCGGTAGCCGAGGTCCACCGCGTGCCGGAAGGCGGCCGCGGTGTTCTCCAGGCCGTCCGCGGCCCCGCCCCGGTGGGCGAAGGGGAGCGGGCCGGGATGGTCGAGGTAGGGGTGGCGGAGGCGTATCGCGGAGGTCACTCCGGCAGTATCGCGTGCTCGGGTGACGCCTGGCCGCGGGCCACCACCAGGGACGGCTGCTCGGGCAGTCCCTTGATCGCGAAGCGGCGGAGGAAGAACTGGGCCATCGGCCCGATGGCCAGGGCGTAGAGCACGGTGCCCACCCCGACGGACCCGCCGAGTGCGAACCCCACGGCGAGGACGGTCACCTCGATGCAGGTCCGCACCAGCCGTACGGGGCGGCCGGTGCGCAGGTGCAGCCCGGTCATCAGGCCGTCGCGGGGCCCCGGTCCGAAGCGGGCCGAGATGTAGAGGCCGGTCGCGGTGCCGTTGAGGACCACGGCGAAGGCGAGCAGTGGGATGCGGGCGGTGAGCGCGTGGATCTCGGGGAGCAGCGCCAGTGTGGCGTCCATGACCAGGCCGAGGATCACCACGTTCGAGACCGTGCCCAGGCCGGGGCGTTGCCGCAGCGGGATCCACAGCAGCAGGATCAGGGCCCCGGAGACGATGGTGACGGTGCCGATCGACAGCCCCGTATGCCGGGATATGCCCTGGTTCAGGACGCTCCACGGTTCCAGGCCGAGCCCGGCGCGGACCATGAGCCCCATGCTCACGCCGTACAGCGTCAGTCCCACATAGAGCTGCACCAGCCGGCGCGGCAGCAAGGACCTCCCGGGACCGGACCCCTGGGTGATGGACACGACTCTTCCCCCTCATGGCAGGATTGGACTGACGCATGACACCATGTGGCGTGTCCGGTCTCGGGAAGTAGAGCCAATTCGGGGAAGGTGGACTGATCTTCATGGCTCAGTGGACTTCGGCGGTGGGTGCGCCCCAACTCGCCCGGCTGCTCCGCTCGCAAGATCCGCGGGACGCCGAACTGACCGCCGTCGGGCGGAAGTTGCCCGCCTACCGCAGCCTCGCCGACGGCGTCCGCCTCCTCGTGCTCGAAGGCCGGGTGCCGGTCGCCGCCCGGCTTCCCGCCGAGCGTGAGCTGGCCGCCGCCTTCGGCGTCAGCCGCACCACCGTCGCCGCCGCCTACGAGGCGCTGCGCGCCGAAGGGTTCCTGGAGTCCCGGCGCGGCTCCGGCAGTTGGACCGCCGTCCCGGCCGGCAACCCGCTGCCCACCCGCGGTTTGGAGCCGCTCCCGCCGGAGGCCGCCGGCTCGATGATCGACCTCGGCTGCGCCGCCCTCCCGGCCCCCGAGCCGTGGCTCACCCGCGCCGTCCAGGGCGCCATGGCCGATCTGCCGCTCTACGCCCACACCCACGGCGACTACCCGGCCGGCCTCCCCGTCCTGCGCCAGGCCCTCGCCGACCGGTACACCGCCCGCGGCATCCCCACGATGCCCGAGCAGATCATGGTCACCACCGGCGCGATGGGCGCCGTCGCCGCGATCTGCCGCCTCTGTACCGGCCCCGGCGAGCGGGTGGCCGTCGACTCGCCCTCGTACGCCAACATCCTCCAGCTGATGCGCGACGCCGGCGCCCGGCTCGTCCCCGTCGCGCTCGGCGAGCGGCTGGCCGGCTGGGACATCCCGGCCTGGCGCCAGGTGATGCGCGACGCGGCACCCCGCATGGCGTATGTCGTCGCCGACTTCCACAACCCCACCGGCACCCTCGCCACCGAGGACCAGCGCCGCCGCATGGTCGACGCCGCGCGCTCGGCCGGCACCCTGCTCGTCGTCGACGAGACCATGAGGGAGCTCCAGCTAGATCCGGGCACCGAACTCCCGCGCCCGGTCTGCGCCTTCGACCCCGCGGGCAGCTCCGTGATCACCGTCGGCTCGGCCAGCAAGGCGTTCTGGGCCGGGATGCGCATCGGCTGGGTGCGGGCCGCGCCCGACATCATCCGCAGCCTGATCGCCGCCCGCGCCTACTCCGACCTCGGCTCACCCGTCCTCGAACAGCTCGCCATCGCCTCGCTGTTGGAGGGCGGCGGCTGGGAGGAGGCCGTCCGCATCCGCCGCGACCAGGCCCGCGAGAACCGCGACGCGATCGTCGAGGCCCTCGGACGGCATCTGCCCGACTGGGAGTTCAGCATTCCGCACGGCGGCCTCACGCTGTGGGTGCGGACGGGCGGGCTCTCCGGCTCCCGGATCGCCGAGGCGGGGGAGCGGCTCGGTGTGCGGGTCCCCTCCGGCCCGCGCTTCGGTGTCGACGGCGCCTTCGAGGGCTTCGTGCGGCTGCCGTTCACCGTCAACGGGGCGGTCGCGGACGAGGCCGCGGTCCGGCTGGCGCGGGCCGCCCGGCTGGTGGCGACCGGTGCCCCGGCGGAGCCGGACCAGTCGCGGCACGTCTTCGTGGCCTGATGGCTCGTCAAGAGGTTCTGGTGCAGCGGCCCGAGGAGCACTGATGCCCCGTCATTCCTGGGTGTCGACCGGTGCCGCCTCGACGGCCACCGACCGCTTCGTGAAGGTCACCGGCTCCGGCGCGCTCGCGACCTCGGCCGGGACCGTGCGCTCCGGCAGCAGCGCCACCACCGCTTGCCGGAACACCTCGTCGGTGGCCTCGTCGTACGGATCCGGTGTGGCCGGCACCTGGAGGCGCAGGACCGGGCCGCTGCCCAGCCGGGCGTAGCCGCGGCCCGGCGGCATGTACGGCGTCGGCGTGGTGTGCGGCGGTGCCCCGAGCACCGCCGCGATCTCCTGCGCGGTGGCCGGGCCGAGCACGATCCGGGCCCTGGTGTGGGCCCGTACGGGCTCGCTCAGCAGCTCGGCGCTCTCGAACTGGTCGGCCATCGCCACCGTCACATGGGCCGACCGGCCGTGCCGCAGCGGGACCTGGAGCAGCCGCTGCGGATCGTCGCGGCCCTCCACGGCCGCGAGATGGGTCAGCGCCGTCAGCCGGTCCGCGATGATCCACAGTGGCCGCCGGGTGTCCTCGGGCGCCGGCGCGCCGGCCTGCCGCGCGCGGTTGGCCGCGATCAGCCGCCGCTCGGTCTCGTGCGCCGCCCACTGCAGCGTCGCCAGCGTCCCCGACAGCCCGTTCTCCACCGCCAGTACGCCCCGCCGCCCGATCAGGGCGCCGAACTCGCCGGTGCCGCTGCCGTCGACGACCAGCACGTCGCCGTGCCGCAGCGCCTGGAGCGTGAGCGAGCGGAGCAGCGTCGTGGCGCCGGTGCCCGGATGCCCCAGGGCCAGCAGATGCGGCTCGGTGGACCGCGCGCCGATGCGCCACACCACCGGCGGCTCGTCCCCGTCCTCCGCCCCGCGGACCACCGGCAGTGTCCGCTGGACGGAGTCGGGGTCGGTGAACCCGAGCACCATCTCGCCCGGGGCGGCCACGAAGTGCTGCGCCGCGATATCGGTCGGCAGCGGGCCGAGGGCCGTCATCAGCAGCTCGTTGGCCGCCTCGTTCCAGGCGAAGCGGTACTCCCGGCCGCGGCCGGACTTGGTGTGCAGCACCTGCTCGATGCGCCGCCGGGCCGCCTCCTCGCCGTCGGTGAAGTACGTCGGGTAGATCAGCCGCAGCTGCTCCAGCCGTCCGCCGTCGTCGAAGGCGTACTCACTGAACGCCCCCTCCCAGTCGCCGTCATGGGCGTAGAGGGGGCTGGGGTCCCCCTCCGTGGCGAGGTACGGCACCAGCGCCTCGTACAGCGCCTGCAACCGCCCGGTCTCCTCCTCGCTCGGGCCGGTTTCCTCCTCTTCCTCCGGCGGCAGCTCCCGTCCCACCCACGCCGACACCGCCATCACCGCCATCAGCGCGAGCACCGGACCGTACGGCACCAGCGCCACGATCAGCACCCCGGCGGCGACCAGGAAGCACAGCGGCCCGCGCTGCTCCTTGGGCGTCGCGGCCCAGCGCTCGCACCCGGCGGCCGCCAGCCGGCGCAGGCCGCGGCTGATGGTGATCAGCGGATGCAGCACGTCGAAGGCGCCGTCGGCGGCGCTGCGCGCCAGTTCCGCGGGCGAGCGGTGCGCGGTGGTGAGGAAGCGGGGCAGGGGGCGACGGGCCACAGCTGTCTCCTGTTGCTCGTACGGGCGGCGGTCCGGCTCGGTGCGGGCGGTGAGCCGGGGCGCGCTGCGCGCGAAGCCGCCCGGACGGGGTGGGCGGGCCCGTACGGGCGGTGCTCGCGGCGCCGCGCTGCTGGCGTCGGGCTGCGCCCGCTAGAGCTTGATCCCGCCGAGGAGGCTGGCCAGGCTCGCCCCACCGGCCTTGATGCTGGGCGCGATGGCCGAGCCCGCCAGGTAGAACCCGAAGAGTGCGCAGACCAGCGCGTGGGACAACTTGAGGCCGCCCTTGCGGAAGAAGAGGAAGACGATGACGCCGAGCAGGACGACGCCGGAGATGGACAGAATCATGGGTTCTCTCCTGGATGTGGGGACGGTCACCGTGAGTTCTTCCAGCCTCACAGCCGGTATCAAGCCATTAAAAGCTGCAAATGGCTGATTTATCATTGAAACCGCCCAAATGGGCCAGCTCCCGCGGACTCCGCCCCGGGCGGTACGGCGCCGGTCGCCGGCCGTCCCCGCCGACCCGGCACAATCATGGCGTGCCGAAGTCCCAGAAGGCGCGGAATCCGCGCAGGTCACCCAAGCCCCAGCAGGCGCCGGTCCGCCCGGCCGCCGGCACCCCCGACGCCCCCTGCCCCTGCGGGCGCGACGCGTCGTACGGCGACTGCTGCGCCCCCTTCCACCAGGGCCGCGCCGCCGCCCCGACCGCGGAACGGCTGATGCGCTCCCGCTACAGCGCCTTCGCCGTCGGCGACACCGGATACCTGCTGCGCACCTGGTACTCGGCGACCCGGCCGGGCGGCCTCGAACTGGACCCGGTGCAGCGCTGGACCGGCCTGGACATCCTCGGCACGTCCGGCGGCAGCGCCTTCCACGACGAGGGCACGGTGGAGTTCTGCGCGCACTACACGCTGCGCGGCCGGTCCGGCAGCCAGTACGAGCACAGCCGCTTCGTCCGCGAGAACGGCGCGTGGGTCTACGTGGACGCGCTGCCCGAAGTGCCTTAGGGCGGACCTCAGTTCCGCTCCGGACCGAGCCCCGTCCGCCCGCGCAGCTCGTCCATCTCGCGGCGGTCGCGCTTGGTGGGCCGGCCGGTGCCCCGGTCCCGGATGGCGAGGAGCGCGACCTCCTCGCGCGGCGGGGCCGGCGGGCTGTTGTCGACGTAACACTCGGCCGCGACCGGCGCGCCCACCCGCTTGCGCACCAGCCGGGACACCACGACGATCCGCTCCCGGCCGGCGTGCCGGAGCCGCACCTCGTCGCCGGTGCGCACGGTGTGCGCCGGCTTCACGCGCTCGCCGTTGACGCGTACGTGCCCCGCCCGGCAGGCCGCGGCGGCCAGCGAACGCGTCTTGGTCAGCCGCACCGACCAGATCCAGCTGTCGATGCGGGTGGTGGTCATCCCCTCGTCTGAAGCCATGCCGTGAACTCTAGACCCGGATTTCGCACATGGGGTCTGAGGTGTCCAGCCAGCGGGGGCAGGTTTCGTCGATGCCGAGCAGTCCGA